>NZ_JBQHRN010000026.1:0-33322 GCF_052066735.1 Clostridium sp. HCP1S3_C6 | reverse complement strand
CCTTTTTGCCTTCTTTTAAAATAATCATTAAATTCAGGTTTGCTAGATATGTATCTTCTAAACGAAGATTGTGCACAATCGAGATTATAGTTATCTTTAAGATATTGCCATAAAATTCTCTTGTAGTAGAATATTTGAATAGAATCCTTACTAAGAAGTGATCTTATAATGGGCTCAAATTCATCAATTTTTGATTTCCTTTTTCGACGAGAAGGTTTAGTATATCCATTTAAATATTTCCCTACAGTTCTAGGATCAACTCCAAGCTCTCTAGCAATTTGACTTTTATTTACTTTCAAATTATTTTCCTCCATAAGAATCTTTAATTTAGGAAGATCCTCCAATTTTTTTATTTCTATTTCTTTATAAATATTAGTTTTTATAAGCATAATTACCTCCAAAAATTTATGAAATAATTATAACTTATAAAAACAATTTCATGCATTCTTAAACGATCGTTTATTTACATATTTATTGTAGCATTTATATAAAAAAGTTCTGAATAGCCAAAAAAGCATATAAACAGATTTATTTCTCTGTTTACATGCTTCTGTTATTCTATCTATATGATTTATAAAACCACATTGGTGGACGTACTTATCTATTGCAGATAGACGACTTTTTTTGACAAGAACCCAATGTAAGGAAATTTATTGTATATGATGTACTTCATGGCGACGTTGACCTCCAACAAACCGCCATTTGGAAGTAATATACAATATTTTAACAGCGTAAATAGCACTACCATATAACGGTTTTTTTTATTGGCGTTTAGTAGTGCTTTTTATTAAATATAAACCTATAAACCATATAACACGTTTTTCTATACCTGTTTTTAATTCAGTAGGAACAATAAAATGTATAGAGGTGGTCTACTATGCGTAAAAAAGAAGATAAATATGATTTTAGAGCCTTTGGTTTAGCCATTAAAGAAGCTCGATTGAAACGAGGTTTAACTCGTGAACAAGTGGGAGCATTGATTGAAATTGACCCACGGTACTTAACTAATATTGAAAATAAAGGGCAACACCCCAGCATACAAGTTCTTTATGACCTTGTATCGTTACTTCATGTTTCCGTTGATGAATTTTTCTTACCTGCTAATAACTTGGTAAAAAGCACCCGACGATTACAGATAGAGAAATACATGGATAGCTTTACAGACAAAGAACTATCCTTAATGGAATCTTTAGCCAGCGGTATCAACGAAGCAAGAAACATCGAAGACTAATTAAAAGAATCCATACATAACGGAAAGAGCCGATAAAATGAGATTGTATTAATCTCATTTTATCGGCTCTGCGTCTTTGCGTCTGGCTCTGTAATCACAGTTACTTTGAACTGCTTTATTTCAATTAAATTTTCTTGTCTGCATTTCGGACAATAGAGGGGGAATTTTTTTAATTCAGTATCTTCCCTTATCTTTAATCATGTTTTATTTCCACATACAGGACACAATATCCACTTGTAGTTTATAATAACTATCTCCTCCTTTACACTTTAATTCAAATCTTTATTAAAAAATATTTCATCTTATTTAACAAGAAACCATATTTATATAACAACATAAAATACACTAAGTTATTTTATTGAACATATATCGTACTTTATCTATCCGACTATTTGGACGACGGGGCTGGCAAACAGGTTCACCGGTAGTAACATGGTACCCTTTTAACTCTGTTAAACAAACACTACGTCCATTTGTAAAGAAAGTTAAATCACTACGATATTCTTGAATACACCGAGCAGGGATTTCTCCACTAAGAATGACCTCATTATTTTTCAATTGAGTGTCTACGATGTTCGCACAATATTTAGGAGCATCGTTGTATGCTCGTGAAAGATATTCCTGTGGCGCATAAATTTTAAAACTAAGATATGGCTCTAACAATTCTGTTCCAGCTTTTTTTAAGACTTGTTCCAATACAATAGGAGCAAGCATCCGAAAATCTGCTGGGGTACTAACAGGGCTATAGTATAAGCCATACTTAAAACAGATTTTACAGTCCGTCACATTCCAACCATACAATCCTTGTTCACAGCCATAGCGTATCCCTTCCATAACTGCATTTTGAAATGATTGATTTAAGTATCCAAGAGAAACCGAGCTCTCATACTGCATTCCACTTCCCAACGGAAGCGGTGATACAGATAAACCAATGGAAGCCCAGAAAGGATTTGGCGGCACTTCGATGTGAATGGTATATTCTGCATTTTTTAACGGTCTCTCCATATAAATGACTGTAGGCTCTTTTAGTTCTATCTCCACATGATACTTTTCTTGCAACAGTGCACTAATCACTTCCATTTGTACTTTCCCTAAGAAAGAAAGTATAATTTCATGTGTCGTAGAATCCACGTAATATCGTAGAAGCGGATCACTATCTGAGATTTCCAAAAGGGCATCAAGCAACATTTCTCTCTGTTCAGGTTTACTCGGTTCAACAGTTGTTTGTAGTAGAGGGTGCGGATTTTCAATCTTTTTTCTCTGTGGCAATAGTTTTGTATCTCCAAGAACACTATTTAACTTCAAAAACTCATTCTGCAAAATAACAATTTCCCCGGAATAAGCCTTATCGATTTTACATAATTCACCATTTATTGAAGTATACATTTCTGTAATTTTTATTTTTTCCTTTTCCGATATTCTAACCGAATCTCGCAAATGCAGTACGCCACTATAAAGACGTATATATGCAAGACGCTGTCTTTTTTCCGAATACTCAATTTTGAAAACTTTTCCGCAAAGTTCAGACTGACCTCGATGTGTTGATGAATAAAATTTATTAGTAATAACTTCTATAAGGTTATCAATCCCTATATTGTTTTTTGCACTTCCGTGATAAACAGGGAACAGAGAACAATTCTGAAATCTTATGCTTTCCTCTTGTTCGAGTTCCAATGCTTCTAATGATTTACCGGACATATATTTCTCCAAAAGGTAATCATTTCCTTCTATTACCGTATCCCATTGTTCAGATTCGGTAAAGTTCATTACACGCATATTAGGATGCAGTTCTACCTTCTGTTTGATTACAATTTCCGCAGAAAGTTTCTCTTTAATATCCTGATAAACCGTTGATAAATCAATTCCATTTTGGTCAATCTTATTGATAAAAAAGATTGTGGGAATACCTATTTTCCTAAGTGCATGAAACAATATACGAGTTTGTGCTTGTACGCCATCTTTTGCAGAAATCAGTAGAATTGCCCCATCTAATACTGATAATGAACGATATACTTCTGCTAAGAAATCCATATGTCCTGGCGTGTCTATGATGTTCACCTTCGTATTTTCCCACTGAAAAGAGGTTATTCCTGTCTGAATTGTAATTCCTCTCTGACGTTCTAAAAGCGTATTATCCGTCCTCGTTGTACCTTTGTCCACGCTTCCTAATTCTGTAATCGCTCCACTGTTATATAATAAGCTTTCTGTTAAGGTAGTTTTTCCTGCATCAACATGAGCTAAAATTCCAATATTAATAATTTTCATGTGATTTTCCTCCATTCAAAAACCCAAAAGGGCATAAAAATCCCAGTGATAAATACTCTTATCACTGGGATTTTTATGCATAACCATAGGCATACAAAGCATACAGATATTCTCCGGATACTTTAGAATCACATGATAAAGGTATTCTTAAACTGGGTACAAAAAACTAAGCCCTCCTAAAAAAGGACATCCAATTATTTGTTCCCACTATCAAATTGACAGTTTATTTAAGAATACCTTGCCGCATATTTATTAACTCCTTTTAAATAGATACTTAAATAATAGCACGTAAGAGCATATTTGTAAAGGAATCTCCAATTTTTTATCAAAGAGAGTACGTGATTACAAAATAGCTGTAATAATGTACCAATATTTGTTATTCTATAATCTTCCAATTACTCCCGTTCTTTTCAAGTACCAAATCAAATTGAGATACCTGCGTTGCTTTGGTCTGCTGGTCGATATACTCCACTGTCAGCGATACCGTGACTTGATTATCCTTACGATTGTGAATAGGATTTACCAGTTCTTGAAAGATGTACTCTTTTCCGATTGGTTTTAATATCCCGTCATTCACATAGTAGGAAAGTTCACTGGCTGTCGCTGTAGGATAGAGCTTGAAGAACGTCGTTAAAAACTCATTGATTTCATTGGTTGTAATGGAATCAACCGTCCCCTCACTTTCAATGGCTTTTGGTTTATAACTTGATTTCTTAGGTATGTTGGTAATGGTCGGATTCTTAACCAGTACCATATTTCCAGAACCATCTACATAGACACTCACTATATAAGCAGAGTGGACGGTCTTTGTATTTTCTCCCTCTGTAATGAGCTGGTCTACACTGTAGGTTACATTAAACTCATTGTCGCCAGTTGGCTCTACCGTCCATATCTGAAATCCTCTTACAGAAGACGATAGTCGTATAATTTATACTACTATATTACATCCTATTATCTATATTGTCAACACTTAATCTTTAATAATTGGAATCCATATTTCAACTTTATAGTCCCTTGAAAAAGTATCATTACCATAATATTTTTCAGGCTTTTTAACTGCAACTAGATACTTGTTATTATCCTCTTCATCATATCCAAAGCATAATCCTAAGGATATTCCATCCTGTGAATAATTCTCAAGTTCCATTAATGTTCTATCTTCTTTTACCTTGTCCCACAAACCTTTATTTACATCTCCATAAATTCCAATAACATCAAAACTATCTCTTTGTTTAATTTCATATTTCATAGAATTTCCTCCCATAATCTTTAATCTAAAAGTAAGCCTAGAATATGAATTTATCTTTACGTTCTTTTTCTTAGCATCACTTGGTGTAATTCCATGTTGTCTCTTAAATGCTACAGTAAAAGCATCTAAAGAATCATATCCATATTTTACAGCTACACTAATAACTTTTACATTTTTTGTTTGAAGCTCATATGCAGCTTTCGAAAGTTTCCTTCTTCTAATGTATTCACTAATAGAAACATCAGCAATATATGAAAACATTCTTTGAAAAATGCTATAGCTACATCCTGCTATTAATTCAACTTTTTTTGTGTCAATTTCTTTATCTAAGTTATCTTCTATATAATTTATCACTTCATTTAATGTATCTAACCAGTTCATTTTTTTCACTTCCTATAATAATAATACAACTTATGGAAAAGTATATGCCGTTATTTATTTATCGTTTTTTATTGGTTTTCTATTATGAATTATAATTTTTAAGTATACATTTTTTCTTTATGTAAAAACTAATAATAAATAATACGTTCAAGGAGGAATCTTATGAATAATTTCATTAAAAGAACTATTAACTTATTTCTTTTAATATTTTTAATATATCCATCAACACTCCCACTATGTGCATGTATAATTGATGAGCCACTATGTGCATGTATAATTGATGAGCCACTCTCATCTGATGTAGAACTAGATTTATCATCAAGTACATGTGAACCTCCTAATATTAGAAAAAGTAATCTTCAGCTTGAAATACCTGATGATTCAGATTTAGACTTAGCTGGTCTTATAAACCTAAATATATCTGGTAGTGGCCAATTTTCAAAACCTGGCATAAAAACTATAAAAGAATATATTGGTGGTAATTATACCATTATAGATATTGACTTAAGACAAGAACCTCATGGTTTTATCAATGAAGATCCAGTAAACTGGCCTAAAGAAAAAATTCCCAACGATTATACACTAACTCAAATAACTGAAATAGAAAACAACAAACTATATGCTATACCTTTAAATAATCCCATAACTTATGCAAATGTGGCATGCAAAACAATAATTCCTAAATCGGTGGAACCTGAAAGTAAGTTTGCAGAAGATAATTTATTTAAATATGTTCGTTTTCCTGTTACTGACGGTGAGATTCCAGTAGAAAGTATAGTTAATGATTTTATTAATTTTGCTAATAATAGACCTGAAAATTCATGGTTTCATTTTCACTGTAAAGAAGGCATAGGAAGAACAACTACATTTATGATAATGTATGACATTATGAAAAACAAAAATTTAGTATCACTTCAAGATATAATAGATCGCCAAATAATATTATGTAATATGGATAAAGATGAAATAAACAGTTTTCTAACACAAGAAAGATTAGATTTCTTTAAAGATTTTTATAACCGAGATTTTAATTAATAAAGAGCATATCAGATAAATATATACCTGATATGCTCTTTCTAATTTATTATTGTATTATTCATTTCCTTCTGATTTTTATCTAAACAAAATTAAAATTAATATAATAGCTGATGCCACTTGACATATAGCCACAGCCGTACCATATATTAAAACCCTTTTACCCTGTCTAACTAATTCTCTAATGTTTACTCTTAATCCTATACCTGCTAATGCAACAATTTCTAAAGAACTACTTAACTTTTTCATAATAGCAGAAACATTAGGTGTAATTATCTTTAACGAAAAAAGTATACATGCTATAAAAAATCCAATAACATACCATGGCACAGTAACATTACCAGACTTAATATTACTTTCTTCATCTTGTATTATTTCTTTATTAGATTTATTTTTCAAATGTCCAAATAAGAATACAACTAAAATAAGAAGTATTACTCTAAATATCTTAAATATCATTGCAAATTCTTTTACTTGTTCATTTATCATTAATCCACTAGCTATTACCTGACCAACTGATTGAATTACTCCACCAATAAGAGCAGATGTTTTTAATAATTCATTATTATATAAAAGTCTAGATATAATAGGCAGTAAAAACATTAGAAATATCCCCATAACATTTGTAATAGTTATAGTTATTCCTTTATCGTTATCTGAAGCATTAATAGCAGATGAAGTAGCTGCAATTGCTGAAGATCCACATACAGAATTTCCACTAGCCATTAAATATATAAAATCACTTGAAAATTGAAGTCTTTTTCCCACAAACATGCATACCATAATAGTTATAGCCATTTGAGTTATTATGTAAATTATTCCTGTTAATTTAATTTCCATTAAAGATGATAAACTAAGTGTACCACCTAAAAGTACTATAGAATATGCAAGAAGATTAGATTCTGAAAATTTATATCCTCTCTGAAATATATCATGACTTAAAAATAAATTTCCAACTATTATACCAAATAAAATAGCTATTGTTGCAGATCCTAGGCTAGGTATAAAATTTGCAATAACATTACTCACCATACCTATAGTAAGGGACACAAGGAATCCTGGAAGTATATCTTTAATCTCATCTATAATTGGCTTATTATGCATAAAATCAAAACCTTTCTTATTATATTTTATTTTATTTTGTCCTACATAATAAAAAAAATTCTTGCATAATACCTAAACAGTATATAAATATGATCTTCCCTTTTTACCTATTCTTTTAACAGCTTGTACTTCATATAAAATATTTAATGTTAATTGTGCCTTTTCAATCTTTATATTGGCTTGTTTAGCAAAATCTTTACTAGTAAATTCATTACTTAACCCCTTAGGGATTAATTTTTTATAATCATCAATTGTACAAATATTTATTTCTTTTTCTACCCTCTTTGGTATTCTATCCATGCAATGTGATCCCTTCTTTTTATCTTTACTCCATCCATTTAAATATCTATATTCCTCAACATCCAACAAAATTATCTTTAACTTTAAATTATCATTATTAAGGAATTTTTTTATTTTATAAAGTTCAAAAAAGGCATCATATACAGTCCCAGTTTTAGGTGATTTTCTTCCCTTTGATACCTCTGCTGTTTCATCATTAACCCAATAAAGCCATTTATTAAATGCTATTGGATATACAACTGTAACCTTATAATTTTTTAAAAATTCAGTAAGCTTATTTCTAAGTTTATTAAACTGCTTAGTTTGAATTTCAATAATCCCTTCTTCATTATATATGTCCGCATAATTTTTCCCAATTTTAATTTCTTGCTTTTGTTTGTCAGGCTCTAAATAATTTTTTATTATTGCATGTAAACTCTTTTCACTTAATGTACCAATTCCATGTTTTTTTTGATTATTCATTATTACTTTATTATATGCTTCTGTAAATCTTACATTATCCATATCTTTCACAATTTAATCCTTTGTCTTTATACATTAATAATAATTCACTAAATTAATAAAAACAACTTCAATTGTTCTATGTTTTTTAATTGAATAATACTATTAACTGTTGTAAAATTTCTCTTATAAATAAACGGGAGATGAAAAAATGTATAAATGTTGTATTTTTGACTTAGACGGTACACTTCTTGATACTATAAAAGCTCTTACTTACACTACTAACTTAACACTAAAAAAATATGGTATTGGCCCTATTACAGATATAGAAACAAAAAAATTTGTTGGCGACGGATATAAAAAACTTATGGAAAGAGCCCTTAAATTTTGTGGTGATACAAATCTTGATAATTATGAAGATTCACTAACAACTTATTCTGAATATTTTAAACTTCACTGTCTATATGAGGTTAAGCCTTATGAATATATACTAGAACTATTGCAAAAATTAAAATCAAGTGGAATTAAGATAGCAGTTTTATCAAACAAACCCCATGAAAGAACTCTAGACAATATAAAGGCTATATTTGGAGAAAAATATTTTGACGAAGTATGTGGTCAAAAAGAAAATGTAAAGAAAAAACCAGATCCAGAGGGAGTATTTAATATTTGTAAATCATTAAACGTAAAACCTTCAGAATGTCTGTATGTGGGAGATACTAACACAGATATGAAAACAGGAAAAAATGCAAACATAGATACTGTTGGTGTTTTATGGGGATTTAGATCTCGCTCTGAACTTGAAATGTACAAACCCAAATATATAGTTTCTAATCCATTAGAAATTGCTACAATAGCTATGAAATAAGATTACTTTATGTAGTCTTATTTTTTACATTTTATTAACTTTTTAATATTTTATTTACATTTTGTTAATATTTTTATTGATTTATTAACAATTGGTGATATAATAAGTATATAGATATTGTAAAGCTTTTCTACATAGGAGGAGGTTATTATGCTAAATTTATTAGAACAAACTTTAGATAATTATACATATTCCTACAATAGAGACTACTTAAACAGTAAAAAATCAAAGAAAAACCAAAAAGATTATGGCTTAAGAGATAAATGTGAAGAAGGCGTTATATTACATGCATGGGATTGGCGCTTTAAAGATATAAAAAGTAATTTAAAACAAATAGCTAAAGCAGGTTATACAAGCGTTCAGGTATCACCTGTACAACCTAACAAAGATGGTAACTTTGATACAAACTATGATTGGTGGAAATTATACCAACCAATAGATTTTGAAATTGGAAATGTTCTTGGAACTAAAGAAGAATTTAAAGACATGTGTATGGAAGCTCATAGATATGGAATTAAAATAATAGTTGATGTTGTAACTAACCATTTAGCAAATGAAAATGGGAACGGAAATCATGCTAAATGGGATAGAAATCACAATATTCCTTCATACATAAGAGAAAATGATAGCTTTTGGCAAGATGAATCTTTTGGTGCATTTAATAATGACGATAATGATAGAACTTCAATGACCCAAGGTGCTATTGGAATGCCAGGATTGAATACAGCTAATAAGCAATTACAAGAAATAATTATCAATTTTTTAAATGAAATGCAAGACCTTGGAGCAGATGGTTTTAGATTTGATGCTGCAAAACATATAGGTCTTCCAACAGATGAAATTTCAAATGATTATTGGCCTACAATAATAAATGGAATCAAAAATAAAAAGGCAGATGCATTTGTATATGGTGAAATTTTAAATGAATGTGCTACTGACATTCAAAATTATTCAAAATACATGAAAGTAACTGATAATGTTTATGGATGGAATGTTTTAGATGCTGTAATAAATTGTAATGCAGGTCTTGCTCAATACTATATGCGTCAAGATATTCCAAAAAATTTAGTTACTTGGGTAGAATCACATGATACATATGCAGGCGATTACGGAAGAAAATCAATTTCAATATCAGATAATAATATAATTTTAAGTTGGTGCATTTTAGCATCAAGAGCCGACTCAATTCCAATGTTCTATGCAAGACCAAGTGAAGGATTAAGAGGTAGTATTGGTAGTCCTTCTAATACATCTTGGAAAAACAACTTAGTAGTAGAAATTAACAAATTCCATAATCATTTTGCTACTAAGAATGAATACATAAGAATATTAAATTCTAATACTGTTTTTGAAATTGAACGTGGAAACTGCGGTGTTGTAATAGTTAATCTAGATAAAAACAACGCTAATATACATACTCAAACCACATTAGATGATGGTACTTACATAGATAAAGTTTCTGGAAAGAAGATTAAGGTTCAAGATGGTTACTTAATGACTGAATTAAATGGAAGATCTGTTATAATTGCTTATAAAGAAGATATTATAGAGGAAACTCCTTCTCTAGATATTATTAATACTCCTATAGTAAATAGCAATAACTCAATTAATCAAGGATTTTTATATGCTTTTAAAGATTGTAATTGGAATAAAGATTTATTTGCATATGTTTATGCTAAAGAGAATTCCTATACAAAAGTCTTAACACCTTGGCCTGGAGTTAAAATGAATCTTAACGAAAGTACTTATTCTTATGAACTTCCAGAAGAATGGCAAAATCCTAATACTCAAGTAATTTTTACTGATGGAAACAATCAAATACCTTTTAACTACAATCCTGGTGCTTATTATGTCTCTGGAACTGCAATGGTATTTGATGGTGAATCAATAGATTACGTTACACCATCTAAGTTAACAGCAAAACTTACACCAACAGAATACTTAAATATAATGAAACAAAATCTTCATCATGAATTATGCTCATAAAAATAAGCCTAATTAGAATTTAGATTCTAATTAGGCTTATTAAATTGCAATTATTAAAACATTCTTGTTAACCAAGGTATTCCATAGGAAATAATACACATAATTGTTGTAGCAACAAAAAGTCCAACTACTATGGCAGGAAAAGCTTTCTTTATCTTTATTCCAAGAAGTGAAGCTATTAATGCACCTGTCCATGCTCCTGTACCAGGTAATGGTATACCTACAAAAAGTACTAATCCTAAAAATTCATATTTTTGTATCTTGTCACTTTTAGCCATGGATTTCTTTTCAAGCTTATGTACAAGTGGACTGAAAAGTTTAGTTGTTTTCATCCAATTAAATATTGGAGTAATAAATAAAAGAATAAATGGAATAGGTATTATGTTTCCTATAAAACATATTATTACTGCTTGCCAAATTCCAATTCCAAGAAGTGAAGCTGCAACAAGACCACCTCTAAGTTCTAATATAGGTACCATTGAAATTATAAATGCTATAAGTTCTTTAGGCATAAAACTTAAAGTATTTGTAAACCAATTTATTAATGCATCAGTCATAAAAAATTCTCCTTATTATTAACATACAACTATAAAATTAATTGTGTTTCTATAATTAATTATGTTACCATAATTTATTCATCCTAACAATAACACTAATATTAAAATTGTGCTAAAAAATCAAAAAAGTTGCTATTCTATACAATTGACATGAAATATGCCACAATTATAATTAAGTTAAGATTAAAAATTAGGTGGTCTATTATGAATTATAATAAAATATTCTCAAAAGAAAACTTCATAAAATTAACAAAAAAAAATTATAACACTATAATAATAACTTTTATTATTATATTTTCATTTATACTAAATTTTTATGCCATTAAAAATTATGGATACGGTAATGAATATTATTCAGCAGCAGTTCTTAGTATGACAAAAAGTCTAAAAAATTTCTTTTTTGTATCCTTTGATCCTTCAGGTATTCTATCAGTAGACAAACCACCATTAGGCTTATGGCTTCAATGTCTTTTTGTAATTATTTTTGGTAATAATACATATTCAATAATGCTTCCCCAAGCCTTATGTGGTAGCTTATCAAGTTTACTTATATATATAATTGTAAAGAAATATTATAAGAATTCTTTAGCTGCAATATTATCCTCATTATTCTTTTCACTTACACCAATAGTAGTAGCAGTTTCAAGAAATAATACAATTGATATGCAGCTTATTTTCGTTTTACTTTTATCTGCAATGTTTTTACTTAAATATATTGACACAACTAAAACAAAATTTTTATTACTAGCTGGCTTTCTAGTGGGTATAGGATTTAATATAAAAATGCTTCAGGCATATCTTATTATTCCTGCCTTTGCTATTACATATTTACTATTTTCTAAAACTAATACAAAACAAAAAATTTTTCAGTGTATAATTACAACCTTTATTATTATAATTGTGTCATTTTCTTGGGCAACCATTGTAGATATTACTCCAAGTTCTCAAAGACCTTACATAGATAACACCTCTTCAAATTCCGTATTTGAATTAATAGCTGGGCATAACGGAATGTTTAGAGTTTTAGGTGATGAAACTTTAGATAATACTATAATATCTTCTAATAGCCAAAATAAAGGTAAACACTCTTTTAATTCAATATATCAATTTGATGATTATATAGGTAATCCATCTATTTTTAGATTTTTTACAGAAAGCATATATGGTCAAATTTCATGGCTTATTATTTTTGCTTTGTCTTTTATAATAATGTATATTAAAAAAATAAAAATTAATAAAAATACCCAAAATGCATTTTTCACCTTATGGAGTACATGGTTTATTAGTATGTTTTTATTTTTCAGCTTTGCTGGATTTTTTCACAGATATTATTTAGTAATGATAGCTCCTTCTATATGTATACTAGCTGCTTGCAGCATACCAATTATGATAGAGTATCTAAAAAGCAACGTAAAATACAAAAAATACATATTACTGTTATGCTTTTTAATTACTATGATTCTAGAAATAATAAACATAAAGAAATTCAATAACATTCCTAAATTGTTACAAATACTAGTTATATTCTTATTACTAATAACATTTATATATATTATTAATATAATAAAAAGTAAAAAATTCAAAGAACATATACTACTAATAGGAATTATGACTATTTTAATTGCTCCAGCTTATTGGTGCTTAACTACAATAATATATGTTCCAAACTTAACAAAACCTTCCGCTGGACCTGAAATTGCGAATGAAGATCTTAACCTACAAAAAATAAATGGTGGAGTAACTACCCTTAAAAAGAATCTTGATTTAGAAAAATACCTTAAAAATAATTATAAAGAAGGTAGTTTTTTTGCTGCCACAACTAAAAGTAGTGATCTTGCAAATTTTATTATTGATACGTCTCTTCCTGTTTTATCATGTAATGGCTTTTCAGGTGATATTGATTATATATCATTAGATAAATTTATAAGTTATGTTAATGAAGGTAAAGTTCGTTACTTCATAATTTATAATGATAAGGAAGCTAAAGATACAGAAATCACAAATTATGTTAAAGAAAATGCTCAATTAATAGATGAAAGTGAATATAATATGCTTTCACAATTTCAATCAAAAATAGCATTACAGAAAAAGTATAATTTATCATTATACTATTTTAATAATTAATTTATATATAATAAAAATCCTTTATACAAATACTACACAAAAATAATGCCTAGCAAAAAAACTTAGGCGTTATTTTTATTTAAAATAAATCCAATTTCAAAACATATATAGCTGCCTTCTAAATATGCCTTTGTAAAGCCCTCATAATTTTTAACTATTTCTTTAGTTATTGAAAGTCCAAGACCACTTCCTTTATTGTTTCGCGACTTATCCAGCTTATACATTCTATGAAATAATTTCTTTACATCTTGCTCTTTTATGTCATCATAAGGAATATTTGATACTTTAAAAATGGCATAATCTTTCTTATCTATTACTCTATTATCAAGTGAAATATTCACTGTAGTTCCTTCCTTAGAATATTTTAATGAATTAGATATAATATTTTGAAATGTTCTAGCAATAAGCATAGGATCAGCACATAAATATAGATTTTCCTTACATATACTAACATCTAACTTAATATTGCTTTTATTGAAGCTTTCCTCTTCACCATCTAAAATCTGCATTAAACTTTCATTTAAGTTTATAAGAACATTTTCTTTTTTTATATCATTAGATCTCACCTTAGAATAATAAAAGAAATCTTCTAACATCCTCTTTAAATATGAACTTTTTCTATCTATAATATTTATATATTTATCTAGTTCTTCACTATTTGTATATTTCTTTTCTTGTATCATCTTTATGTAACCCATAATGGTAGTTAAAGGTGTTCTTAAATCATGAGATATATTAGTTATAAATTCTTTCTCCTGAGAGTCTCTATTTTCAAGTTCTTCAGTCATGGAATTTATACCTTCTGCTAAAGATGTAAGTTCATTTTTATATTTTATTGGTGCTCTTATAGATAAATCACCTTTACTAATGCTTTCCACAGAATTATTTAGCTTATTTATGTAATTTACTCTTCCGTAAATAAAAAATATAAATAATAACATTATTACTATAAATAGTATGAACATATCCATAACATTACCGTTATCACCACAATACCCCATGTTTATAACAACAAGATATCTATTATCTGTTATTTTAATAATATTTTTAACTTCATATTCATTTGAATCTTCACTAACGCTAATCTCCACATTATCTTCATTAATATTTATTCTATCAATATCTAAAATATGTGTATTATAAACTACACATCCTTCCTTATCTGTTAAATATAATGAACTACGCATATTGTCTGCCTGCTCAATTATTTCCTTAAGTTCATTATCAATTCCTGCCTCACTCAGATATCAATATTTATTCTATCAATCTTTTCCTTCATTAGACTAATGGTATCATAATTATAATTGTAAGCAAGACTATATTTTTTATTATAGCTGTAATTACGAAAAAATTTATCACTTATAAATGCAAATCCAATCCATCCTTAATAAAATAATCACAAAGCATTTGTCTTATATCTTCATCATCTTCAATAACTAAAATTTTATCTCCCATGTAATCACCTTTTTCTTCAAGTGAACTATTCATCTTCATGATATTTATATCAAATAATAATGAAGAAAAAATTGTTATTACAGAAAGAATCTTAAATACTTTTAAAAATTTCATAAGTGATGCTGCAAGGTTTGCACCTACATCATTTATATTAAATATATCTAAATCACTTAAGCCATTAGCAAAATCAGTATTTTCAGCATTAATAAGATATTCAATTTCTTCGCCTAATTCTTTATTTTCTTTATAAACCGCTATATCATTTATACCACAAGATTTATATATGCCTTTTACCATGATTTTTATATTACCATTCTTTGTAGTTACATCTAAAGTATCTCCAACATTTATTTTGCAATTATTATGCATTTCATCTGATATTATGGCTCCTTCCTTATCTCCCTCAAACAGGTTTTCACCTTCACAAATATTAAACTTAGCAGAATATTTATCAGGATTTACTTCATATATTGTTATGTTTCTATAAGGAGTTTTTTTATCCATGTTTGTTACATTCCCATTAATGGAGTATAACTTATCGTACCCCTTAACTGATTTAGTTGCATCAAGCAAACTATCAAATTCCTCAGAATTATTAGTGTCTACTGTATAATTATATGGAAGTGCCTCTTTTATAGATTTTGTCATATTATCCTTAATTGAACCTTCTAAATAAAATCCTATAAGAATAAACCAAAGTGTTATTGTTATTCTAACAAGTACTACTACAAAGCCAAATAAATTCTTCTTTATAGATTTAAAACAGTAACGTAAATTTATAAATCTTAAAGGTACTATACTGCTTATAATTTTAAAAATAATACATGTAAATATAACAAAGATAATGCAAAAAGCTGTTAATCCTATAAGTCCTATAAGGCTCCCCATATTATTGCTTATTATGCAATATAACACCATAATAAGTGGAACAACAAAAATGCATTCTAATGATACTTTCTTAAGCTTCTTTCTAAGTTCATCACTACTACTATTTTTCAAGATTGAAATTGGTCTCATGCAAGATATTAATTGAAGTGAAATCATTGATATAATAAAGAGTGCCAATATATTAAAGGCAAGATTTTTAAGTATGAATAATATGGCCCAAGCAATACCTTCTGTGTATTTTATTCCTTTATATGATAATAATAATAATAATATACTTAAAGGATAACTAAGTATACTTGCTATAATAATTACTGGAACAAACCATATAGATATTTCTAGCATTACAGATTTTTTTATGTCACTAATTTTTATTGATAACATTCTTAAAATTGCTATATCCTTTTTTCTTTGAAACATAATCATACTAATTGTAGAAACTATACATAAAATAGATATTATATATGTTGCTATGCTCAATATTCCAAGAGAAGTTTCTTCTAGAGCTTCACCTATTATTACTTCATCATCATCTATGTCATAATCTGAAATAATTGCTGATGTAACAATTCTATATTAATATGATTCATGTAAACCACCATCCTGCAAATATAATCTTTTTTCACCTAAACTTCCTATTGTCTCATCATGGGTCACTACAATTAATGTTGCATTAGTAGCTTTTTTAAATTTTAAAAGTATATCTATTACATTTTGTCCATTTTTAGAATCAAGTGCCCCTGTTGGTTCATCACATAATAATATTTTGGGATTATTTACAAGAGCCCTTACTATAGAAACTCTCTGCTTTTCTCCTCCAGATAAATTTGTAATTTTACTTTTCTCCTTTCCATTAAGCCCTATATTTTCTCTTCTTAAATTATCTAATACATTTTGACTTTTATAATTAACCTTCTTCTCATCAATAAAAACCTCTCCATTTGTAGGTTCTTCAAGCATTCCTATAATATTTAATAATGTAGATTTACCACCCCCTGATGGCCCCATTATCGTTACAAATTCTCCATCTTTAATTTCTAAATTAATATTCTTAAGTACTTTTTGTGTAAAAGATTTACCTTTAAATTCCTTTGATAAATTATTAATTTTAATCATATCTAACACCTCATTCCTTTGTATGTAATAATCATACAAAAGAAAGATAAAGATTATTTTTAATAAAAATAAAGAAAAAATAAAGATGTTGTATATATTTTTATTGCTGTGCAATAATTATTATTTAATAATTGTTATTGATTATCATTTATTTCTCTGTTAGAATAAAATTATAATAAATTACTAAATTAATTATGAAAGGACTGATAATATGTTAAAAGAAGGATTAAAAGCACCTGATTTTACTTTACCTGATAAAGACGGAAATGAAGTTACACTAAGCAAATTAATAAAAGATCACAAAACAATTGTTTTATATTTTTATCCAAAAGATTCAACTGCAGGATGCACTAAGCAGGCATGTGGATTTAGAGATTCCTATAATGAATATACAAAACTTAATGTTCCAATAATAGGAATAAGTAAAGATAGTGTAAAGTCACATATGAACTTTGCTACTAAGCAAGATTTACCTTTCATTTTACTTTCTGACCCAGAACTTCAAGCAATAAATGCTTACGATGTTTACAAGGAGAAGAAAATGTATGGAAAAACATATATGGGCGTAGTTCGTACTACTTATATAATAACAGATGGAATTATAGAAAAAGTTTATGACAAGGTAAAAGCAGCACAAAATGCAGATGAAGTCTTAAACTATTTACAATCTAAAGAAGTTTAAGATTATTAGTATGAATATTATTATTTCACCTGCAAAGAAAATAAACATAAATAATGATGATATAGTAAATATTTCTATGCCATCATTGCTTTCAAAAACTTATATACTTTATGAAAAGTTAAAATCACTACAATACGAAGATTTAAAAAAAATTTTAAATTGTAGTGATAATATTGCAAAACTTAATTTTGAAAGATATAAATATATGAACTTAGAAAGAAATTTATCACCTGCTATTATTTCATATGAAGGAATTCAATATAAATATATGTCTCCAAATTCATTCACTTACGATGAATTTGAATTTGCAAATAATCATTTAAAAATTCTATCTGGCTTTTATGGTATACTAAAGCCTCTTGATGGCATTACTCCTTACAGGCTTGAAATGCAATCAAAGTTTAATGTAGATAAATATGAAAATCTTTATGATTTTTGGGGTGATAGTATATACAAAGAATTAACTAAAGACTCTAATATTATTTTAAATTTAGCATCTAAAGAATATAGCAAGTGTATAGAGAAATATGTAACCGACAATGATACCTTTATTTCATGTACTTTCGGTTCTTTAAAGGATAATAAAATAAAAGTAAAAGCTACAGAAGCCAAAATGGCTCGTGGTCTTATGGTAAGATATATATGTTCAAATTCAATAAAGGATATTGATGATATAAAAGGCTTTTCTGATATCAATTTTACTTATTCAAGTGATTTATCAACTAATAATAATTTTGTATTTTTAAGATAAAATAGTTCAAGATTTTTCAAAATCTTGAACTATTTATTTTACTTAGCTTTTATATATAATTTAGCAGGTCTATGTCCTGCCCCCTCTGATAGCTTTTCAGTTTCAGTAACTAAATCTTTAATTTTACGCCTAAAATTAGCCTTTATTAATTTTTCATCTAATACAATTTCACATATAGTCTGCAAATCTGTTAATGTAAAAAAATGTGGAAGCAATTCAAAAGCTAATTTATGATTATATAAATCCTGCCTTAATTTTTCAACTGCACAAGCTATAATTTCTGCATGGTCAAATGCTATTTGGTTACATTCTATAATCTTAAATTTATCATTATCAACTTTTGAAAATTCATCTCCCATTTCGATAACAGCTGTGAGAATTTCATCCTCATTTCTTAAAGTTAAATTATAAATATTATTCTTTTCTTTTTTATAATCAATATTAAACCACTTTTCATTTGCATTATGTTTATCTATATTAAATTTATTTTCTTCTGCTAACGCCATAAAAGCACAAGATATTACCCACCCTCTAGGGTCTCTGTCTAATTTACTGAATACTTTAAGTTGTGATAAAACAACATCTTCTATTCCTGCTTTTTCTTTTAATTTCCTGTATGCATTATCTTCTAATGATTCATCAGGTTTTATAAATCCACCTGGAAGTGCCCACTCATCCTTAAATGGATGCTCTTGCCTTTTTACAAGAAGAACAGAAAGCTTTTTTTCTGGTAACTTTCTATAATCTTTACTTTCTTGTGTCTTTACAGTAAATGCTACAATATCACTAGTTAGTGATGGTCTTTCGTATTTATTAATATCATACTTTTGTAAATATTCTTTCTCACTAAGTTTATTATCTTTCATATTTTTCTCCAAAATTTTATTTATACATAAAAGAATCCATCAATTGTAACTTGAATTTATTCTTTTCATGCATATTATCTATTTTATCTTTTGTCTCTTTATCTTCGCATATTCCTGTTCTAATATATTTGTCTAAAACTGCATAAGTAAAGCCTAAATTATCCTCATCAGTTTTTCCACATAAACCATCTATAGGAACCTTATCTACAAATTTAGCAGGCATATTAAGACTTCTTCCTATAGCCTTAACCTCTGCTACAGTAAGATTAGATAAAGGACTAAAATCTCCTGCACCATCACCATATCTTGTAGCATATCCTACATAATCTTCTGATAAATTGCATGTATTAGCTACACGTCCATTTACAGATTGTGATACTGCATATAAAGCTGCCATTCTAAGTCTTGGTGGAAGATTTGTTTTTGCTTGATCAGAAATGTTTATTCCTGATTTGTTAATTTCTTGTATAATTCCATTATAAGAATCTTGAATGTTTAAAATGCAATATTCTATATCTAAATATTTAACTAAATCTCTTGCTATATCAATATCTCCTTGCTGTCCATTTGGCATAAGTACACCATATACATTTTCTTTTCCTAAGGCCTCCTTGCAAAGTGCTGCAACTATTGAGCTATCCTTACCTCCTGATATTCCAACAACAGCTTTGCAACCATCTCCATTTTCCTTAAACCAATTTTTTATCCATAATACTATTTTATCCTTAATAATCTCAGCGTCAAACATAAAAACATCTCCCTTAAAACTTACCATCATGTAATCTTTCTCTTATTTCTGATAATGTGTATTCCTTAACCATAGAACTATCCTTAAATACAGTAATTAGCATATTTTCTTTATTATAATTGATAGTGTTTCTATCTAAACCATCTTCATATGTTATTACACCATTTTTATCATGAAAAACTCTACACATTCCTCTTTGAGACTTTTTAAAGTTTCCAGTATCAGTCTTTGGATTTTTAAATATCATAAGAGGCTTATCTCCCATTTCACCATAGGTAGCCTTTACTGCAATTCCAAATGTATCTCTAGTAAAAGGACTAAATTTGCCGTCTTTTTGTAAACATTCCATAGAAAAGCTTCCGACTCCTAGTGCAACGTTATTACATGCAAATCCATTTTTAATTAAAATCTCATATATTTGTTTAGCCCTTTCAGGAGTAATGCTATCTCCATAAATTGCCTTTACATGACTATCTAATACCTTATAGCCTTTAGAATTAACTGTTCCACCAAATATATCCCATAAATGAAATACTGTATCTGTAACAACCTGCACAGGATCTCCGCTATCTCCTCTTACAAGTAAACATCCATTATGATTTAGTATATCTTCTTTACACTGAGGCAAGATGTTATCAACAAGATTCCAATAATCATAGCTATCACTAACCATAGAAAAAGAAAGATCCTTATAAGTTTCATTTAATAATCTCTTAAGCATAGTAATTTCATCACCATCTACAGCAGTATTACTACACATAACAGAATGTTCAGTACTAATAGAGCCAAAGGCTACAGGTTCTTTTGTACAATCACAATTATAATATTCTTCTAAAAATGGTATTGCTGGCACTGTAGCTGTATTTAAAAATGATAGACAAAATGCTGCACTACTTTTAATTGCACTTTCAAGACTTTCTTGACCTCGCATACTAAAATCTCCTAATGCCTTTGATCTAGGAATATTATCATCTACTGAAATATCATAATACTTATTTACAATTTGCCTATAATTGTATCCAACATTTGCAGATACCATAGTATGCCATAAAGAACAGCTAAGAAGTGTTTCTATTGCGTTTACAAGCCATGCAAAATCTGAATGAGTATTGCTTATTTCAAGCATTGGAACTTTTATAGGTACTCTTTCTCCTTCAGGTATAGCTTTTATTTCTAATGGCAAATATCCTAAGTCATGCAACTTTTTAATCTTTTCATCCTTGTAACTATTTTTTCCTAATGTGTAACTTAATATTCTATTATACTCAGCTACTACCTCATCTTTAGGTTTACTAAAGAAATTTTCATTAAAATAATCAATTAAATATTCTTTTATAAATGCTTGAAGTCCAAACATTACAAGTTTATCTTCTCCTTCTATACGAGTCATTCTTGGTGTAAAGTAGGATACTAGTTTAGTTATTCCCTTTGGATATTGTTCGCTATGAACTGTTTTATAAAAATCACATAATAATAATGGTAGTGTCTTCATTTTATTTTCCCCCTTTTAAATCCTAACTAAATTTATATAATTTCAATTTTTTTATTTTTTTCTGTAAAAATACTTTCAGTTGTAAATACTTTTTCTATTAAATCATCTTTTAATAATTCACCTTTTAAAATATTGTTTTCACAGTGAGTTACATAAAGATATATTTTATCTGCACCTAATTCTTTTAACTTTTTAGCGCTATGATAAAATGTACCACCGTAGGAGCATATATCATCAATTATTAAAACATTAAATTTTTCTTTAGGTATATCTCCCATTACATCAAGCCCTTTAATTTGTCCAGTTCTAAAATCACGTTTTTTTATTCCAAAAGCATTGCTATGATCTAAAATATCACTATATCTTTTGCATGCTCCCTCATCAGGATAAAAAATAATATCATTTGTATTCATTAATAATTTATCCACAAGTGATTTTATTTTATCCCCAATATTTTCGCATTCAATGTTATTTATTAATGCTAAAGATACATAAGAATGAGGATCTCTAACGATTACCTTATCAAAATTTAAACTGTTAATAAACTCTGCAAAATATTTAAGTGTAAATACTTCATCCTTATTTTTCACTCTATCCATTCTTGCATTTGGTATATATGGCATTTTCAATATTACTGAATTAACACTTTTATTTTCTTTTATGTGTTTTGTTATAAAATAAAGCCATGCCATTTCTTCATCATTTTCATATAACCATTCTATTTCAATATCCTTGTCTTTTATTAATTTCCTAACCCGTAAAGTATTATCTGGGAAATACTCTTTTTTAAGTATTTCGTTATTTATCCTTATCATAAATCCTCACTTCCTATAATAATTTTTACTCGTTTATAATTTTAATTTGACACATTTTCATTGCTTCAAGGGCATTTTTATGACTTTCTTTTGTAACTCCTGCACAAGCACTAGCATCAACTTTTATTACAGATTTTAAAAATGCAGCTTTAAGAATCATTGCATTTGAAATAACACAAATATCTGTACATAGACCTACTAATTCAATTTCATCAAATTCCTTATAGTCTTGCTTTAAATAATCCACAAGTTCTAATGATCCAAAGGTATCCTTGTTAATAACTTTATATCCTTCTGTTAATAACTCCTTTGATATTTCCCACCCTTTTGTATCCTTAACACAATGCTTAACTGGTAAGTTTTTGCCTTCTTGTGTTTCTAAATAATCTTCATTGTGAGTATCTCTTGTAAAAATAATTACATCATTATTCTTTTTATATTGTTCAATTTTATTTTTAACATTAGACAGAATTGCCTGTGCCTCCTTAGTACCTAAACTTCCATCAATAAAATCGTTTTGCATATCAACAACTATTAATGCTCTCATAAACATACCTCCTGAAATGTTATTGTTAATTTGATATTATCATTATAATACTATCAACTTCTAAATGTCAATAGAATTTTATGTTCTTAATATGTTAATACAAATTTTAAAAAAATACTATATGATGCTAATTCCAATTTTGATAGAATATAGCTATATCTATTATTAGAAAAATAAATATTGGAGGTATGAAAAATGGAATTAAAAGTTTCAAATCCTTATATAAAAAAAGTTAAAAAACTTTCTGCAGCTTCAAATAGTCTAACATGCTCAATGGCAGGAACTTCATCAAAAGTATTTTTCTTTTTATTATTAACTGTTGTTGGAATATGTATTAGTGCCTCTGGAATTATACCTATTGAAAATAGTATAACTGCAGTACTTATTTGTTTAATAGTATCACTTATTTCATCATTAATAAGCTTATTTATTCCATCAACAACACCTGTATTAGGTTCAATATTTTGCCTAACAGAAGGATATGTTGTTGGTTTGCTATGCATGAGCTATTCTTACCTTTACAATGGAGTAGTTCCAACAGCATTAATTTTAACTTTCATTGTTATATTTGCAATGGCATTTTTATATTCAACAGGTATTATAAAAGTAAATCAAAAATTTAGAGCAATAGTAAGCACTTTTTTCTTTGCAAGTTTAATTTTTGGTGTTTTCATTTTTATTAGCTCATTTTTTACACCTGTATTTTTAAACTTCTTTTATGGTTATGGACCTATGGCTATTGCTCTTTCAGTTGTAGATGTAATTTTAGCAGCATTATTCATTGTAACTGACTTTGATAGTATAGTTACTTGTATATCCAAAGGATATCCAAAGAAAACAGAATGGCTATTAGCATTTTCACTTGTAATGTCTATAATAATATTATTTATTAGAATTTTAAATTTATTAGTTCAAATAGCCGGTGCTTCAAATAATGATTAAAAAAAATAAGAAGCTGATTTCCTATATAAAAATCAGCTTCTTATTTTTTTATTTTATCTATCTTCTATAACTTGAATAATCATATTTTCAAAGGCATTTATCATTTTTGGATGTTGAATAAGAAAATGAATAGCAGGTGTTTTATTTTTAGATAAAATAACCCACTTTCCTTCATGTATAACAATTTGTATGTTTCTAAAGGCAGAATTAAAATTTTCTTTTACAATATAATTAACATGACTTTTTTCATATTCTCTTATAAGGTATAAATGTTTTTGATAATCTTCCCAACTATAAAATATATCTTTTTCAAAAAACATACCAGAAAGAGATAAAGTCATTGGAAATTGTTTAAATTCTTCCTCTGTTAAAATTGGGATTTCTTCTGTAATAGTATCATGTTTTAAAATTTCATCTATCATTTTACGTTGATTAATAACATATTCTTTAATTTTCTCTTCATTAAGAATATTATTTTTTCTCAATATTTTATCAATAAGTTCATCTGTAGCTGTATACAACGGTAATGCTGACAATATTGTACGTCTACAACCTTCTGTTTTTGAATCTACCTGTAAAAAAGTATTATAAGCATTTTCAGAATCCTTCTTATAAATTTTCATAAGAGGTAAAGCTTTTGAAAGTAAACGTTCTGCCCTTCTTTTATAATAATATACTTCTTCCTTGTTTTTAGTCAAATAATATTTTCCTTCACTATGATATCCATTAATTGCTTCACCAGTCAACGCTACAGTACCAGAAACCTTCAAAAAATGTGAAAATACATTATTTTGTATACCATTTAAATAGTAAGGTGAAATTTGTCCAGTCATATACATTGGTATCCAACTTTCCAATCCTAGCATCATATCTTCAAAAGATCGATCTATGTTATGAATTTGATTTAAATGTAATCCCTTTTTTAACATCATTGCCATACCAAACATCCATTTCTTAGGGAAATCAGGGTCCTTTGCCATTTCTCCCATAGGCATATCACTATACATAATAACAGGCTCTTTAGATTTAGAAAAAACTGTTGCTTTCAAAAATGCTAATTCACTATTCATCATTTCTTTTAACCCAAAATAACTTTTAGATATAGGCAATTGAAATTTAGCACTAGGAACCTTTAACTTATCAATGTGCAACAATTTCTTTTTCTGATTCATCTTTATAACGACGACCCACAAAATTTGCAATTCCTAAAGCAAAGTCTTGTAAATTTGAAGGTCGCCTTTGACCATTTCTAATTCGAGAAATATATGATGAATCATAGTTTAAAAATTTAGAAATTTCAGAAATGCTAATTGGCAGTACTGTAAGCAATGTACTAAAATTATCTTGCAATCTTGTAGCATTTATGTTATTATCCTTAGCTAATTTAGAAAGAGAAACATTTACTGACTCCTTTGTTATTCCTGAAATTCCCTTATTCTTTGCAATCTTAATATTACTTTATATATCTAATATTTTGTCTTTAATTTCCTATATGTCAATGACTTTCCGGTAATAATCATATATACCAGTAAAGAAATATTTCCTAAATTCGAGAAAAAAATAATTGGGTGGTAATATATGCTCATAAGGAGGGATAAAATTTAAAAGGCAACCATAAATTTAATTAATAATGTATATAAGGTAAGGTGATGATTATGAGGAATATTTCAAAAGTAAAGAAAAGAAGAACATTAGCGTCCTTGTTAATTTTTAGCATGATTTCTTCATTAACATTTGCAGCTCTTGCTGATGATATAAATGTAGATGATTATCATGAAGAAGGTGCATATGAAAACTTGCTATTCGCCTAATTTTAGCACTAGTGAGGAATATACACCATTAACTTCTTTTAAAGAAGGCAAAACTTATCGCTATTCTATTGCATTATCTAAAGATTATTATTCAGATTTCAAATTTGCTAACAGCATTAATTTAACAGTAAATGGGAACAAAGTTATATTGCCATGCGATGAAAATTATGCACAAGAAACAGCAATTAAGACAATGACTCCTAAAAGTGATTTAACATCTATCGATGATAAGGATATTGTAATGACAGAAGATGATAATAAAGAATGTCATAGTAAAAATTATTCTGCCTTTACATTTGAAGCAGGGCACAACTATTCATATGGAATAAAACTTAGTGCAAAATACGGCTACTATTTTTCAGATATACCAAGAAAATTATTAATTAATGGCAAAGAAATACAAAATGCTAATTTCAATATTACATCAGATGGACTTAGCGTAAATGCTATGCTTTCTTCGGCTGGAAATTTATTAACATCTATTGAGAAAGACACCATCTATACTTATACTGTTGAAATGATGCTATCACAAGATGCAATTAATAAAGGATATAGGCTTAGTGACAATATCAATTTAAAATTAAATGGTAAAGTCATAGCTTCAAGTAATTCTAAAAAAATATTTGATAATGAAAAATTCAATAAAAAAATAGAATTTAATAATGTAGAAATCACACTAAGTGAAGCTAATATTGAACCATCAAAGGAAGATACTGATAAACCTGATACTCCTGGTACAGTAACACCACCAACACAAGATACTAATAAACCAACCAAAGATAATGACGGAAAAGGTAACCCAACATCTGATGCTACAAGTATTATTGGAATATTCACAATGTTTACTGGATTAGTTGGAACAGCCACATTTAAGAGAAAAAAATAGCATAAAAAATTAAATTGCCGCATTTTTTAATTATTCTATAAAGATAATCAAAAAATCTAAGCGGCAATTTTTCTTATATTTGTTTCTTTATTTTTTTCTTTCTTTTTATTATTGCAAATACAATTCCTTCTAGTAAAAATATTATAGTCATTGTAGCTGCACTTGATACCATTATTGCTTTTTTGTTACTACCAACTTCATCATTACTTCTTTTCATGAAATTTTCCAAAAGTTCATCTTTGTTATTTTCATCATTACTATTAGATGCTACTCCTTCGTCTATTAAAACCATTGTATCTTTAAGCAACTTTATTCCAAAATCAACATTTTTATTAACAGCAGAAATAAGCATGTACATTTTTATGGAATCATCTATACCATTTATCTTAAATCTTATAGCCATATTACCATCATTATCCTTAGATACAATTTCATATTCTATTTCTTCATTATTAACTTCTACTTTTATATTTCCCATGGAATTACTTCCTGATATTTTTATTGTTAAATAATATTGACCATCTATTTCATCTAGTATACATGTTTTATCTATATATTTACGTGCCATATTTCTTCCAATAGTACTATCACTGATAATTTCATTTTCAATAGTATACTTTTTGTAATAATTTTTCATTTCTATTTTTATATCTTCTGATAGCTCTTTATTATTTATTTTTTCATTATTAACTGTTTCACCACCTAAAAATTCTGGCACAGGTTGAACAGAAGATATACTTGCTAATGGTTTACTTGATTCTGAACTACTTATTAACTCCATTGAATTTTCAAGTAATTGAATTCCAAATGAAATATCCATTCCTATTGCATTTATATATGCATTAACTTTAATATCATCTTTAATAGAATTAACTTTAAATCTTATATCCATAGTATAATTTGAATCATTTTGTCTTACAATTTCATAAGCTATATTTCTATTATTTACAGAAACCCTAATGTTATTCATTACATCAAGATTAGAAATTCCAAGTGTTATATATGTATTATCATCATACTTTTCCACATAAGAGCTTGTGCTTATAGCTGCTCTTGCAGCTGTATACCCTATGCTACTACTTGTTATAATTTCATTTTGAATTTTATATATAGAATAATTTGCATCTTGAGATGGCAAAGATGGTTCTTGCATCTCTGGTTTTTTTTCAGGTTCTTCTATTTTATCATTACTAGGAATATTTTCTGGTTTATTATTTGAAGTATTATCATCTGAGTTATTTTTATTATCATCTTCAGGTGGATTATTATTTATTAAATCCTTTAATGGAATAGTACTAGTATCAAAAATTATTCTAAATGATACAGGCATTACCATAAAGCCTGTATTTATCTTACTTGAAACTTCAATAATATTATCTGCATCTTCTAGTGGAATAGTTGCATATAAATTATCGTTTCCTTCTTCTCTTGTTTCATAATTGACTTCTTTACCATTAATCTTAACAACTATGTTAGTCATAAGTTTTCTTTTATTAAAATTAACTATGGCCTTTACACCATTATCTGTAATTATTATATCTGATTCATTGTCAATATATTTTGCTGCAGATGAAATATCATCTGAGTCTACTTTTAATACATTTACTTTTACCTTATATTCCCCATTTTTAAATTTACTATTAAATAATATATCCTGATTTTTTTCTGAAATATTACTTAAATTAGCCTCTGCAAACACATAATTATTTTCCAAAGTAAAAGTAACTATAAAAACTGTAATTAATATTATCGATATAATTTTTCTCATAATTGTCTCCTTAAATTGTCTATTTTTCTTGCTTTATTGTCTTTATTCTAAAAATGAAATAATAATATTTAAATAAAACTAATAAAATTAAAAATATCTTTATATAAATGCTATTTAAAATTATTATTGGAAAGGCAATCATAAAATCAGCAAAAGCAAGCAAGCATATTTTTTGTTTTAAAGTCATTGCCCTTTCCTTAACAAAGCTATCAAGATGCTTTTTATATAATTTTGTATTAGTAAACCAATTATTAAATCTTTCAGACCCCTTTGCAAAACAAAATGATGCTAAAAGAAGAAATGGTGTTGTTGGAAGTACTGGTAAAACAACTCCTATACTTCCTAAAATAACAGCTATAACTCCAATAATAATATATATGTATTTAACAATCCTTCTCATATCTACTCCTATTTATCTAATAAATGTCTAATAAATTCTATTGGTCTATAAAACAATATTCTTGGTCCTGAAAATCTCATAACTTCTTTTACCTTAATTCTCATATCCTTTTTATAACAATGAATAGGGCATTTCCCACATGTGGTTTTTTCATTTTGAAATTTACAATTTGTAAGTCTCTTATGTGCATATTCTAAAAGTTCTTCACATTCAGGACAAAGCTGTCCTTTTTTTGTCTTATGTTTTTTTTCACAATAAAGATTTATCATAAGTGTAATTACTTCTTTTTCTCTATCAATTCTATTCATATTAACTCCTTGTTATTTTAATACTATTATTAGTGAAGTTGAAAAAATTAAGAGACTTTTTTAAACCTCTATAATTTTTTTATCCTTAAGCTTTAATATCCTATTGCAAATTGATGTTGTACTCATTCTATGAGATATTAAAACTATAGTTTTATCATTGCATGTATCTTTTATTGATTTTAAAATCATTCCTTCATTTAAAGTATCTAAATTGCTTGTTGGTTCATCTAATATAAGAATATTACTATTCTTTAAAAATGCCCTAGCAAGTCCAATTCTTTGTTTTTCTCCCGAAGACAAACTACTTCCAAGCTCAGAAACTTTTGTTTCATATCCATTAGGAAGTGATTCTATAAAGTTATGAATAGCAGCTTTTTTTGATGCTTCTATAATATCTTCTCTTGTTGCCTTTAAATTGCCTAATCTTATATTGTCATATATAGTTTCATTGAACAAATAAGTTTCCTGACTTACTAAAGCTTGACTATTTCTTAATGATTCTGTATTAATATCTTCAATACTTTTGTTATCTAACTTTATATTGCCATCACTTACATCAAAAAACCTCATTATAAGTTTAATAAATGTACTCTTACCAATGCCACTTTCACCTATTAATGCTACTTTATCACCTTTATTTATGTTTAAAGATGTATTATTTAATATTTCTTTACTAGAATTTTTATATGTAAATGATACATTTTCAAAACTAATATTTTCACCTTTTATATCTTCTTTGTTATAAACTTCATTTACAAAAGGCTCCTCATCTAAAAGATTAAATAATCTTTCAGCACTTGCAAATGTTTGAAGAAGAGTGTTTGAAAGATTACTAAGAGCAACTACAGGTCCAAATGATGAAGCTATTAATATAATTACAATAATCATTTCTGTAAAACTTATATTTCCCTTAACATAAATATTAAAACCACATATAGCAAATAATATAATTGAGCACATAATAGTAAGTTCAACTAAAGCTCTTACTATACCCTCATGCTTTTTTATAACATCTAAATCCTTATTAATATTTTTTGATTTATCATTAATACCTTTAATTCTATCTTCTCCAGCTTTAAAAAATAGTATTTCTTGAAGTCCCCTTAAAGAATCAAGAATATAACTATTGCAATCACCAATATTTTTTCTATAGCTTACTCCTGCTTCCTTTCCCACTGAAGATGAAAAGTATGGTATAAAAAATCCTACAATTAAAAATGATATAAGAGACATTACTCCAAATACTACATTAATCTTTCCAAGAACAATAACTATAATTGTATTAGTAATAATTGCAATTGAAATAGGTGCTATAGTATGTGCATAAAAAACTTCTAAAAGTTCAATATCTGAAGTAATTAACGCAATTAAACTTCCTTTATCCTTTCCTTCAAGCTTTGCTGGCGCTAAACTTCTAAGTTTTGTAAATATCTTATCTCTTAATATATAAAGTATTTTAAATGCAATATAATGACCAGAAAGCTGTTCTCCATATCTTAAAAAACCTCTTAAAGTAGCACATACTACCATGACGATAATTGAAGCTTTAAATGTTATCCATGAAATATCACCATTTAAACTTCCTATTGCTACAGCTGAAAATACAGCAATTGATATAGATGCTAGAAATCCTATTACTCCAAGAAATATTGTTATAAGCATAATAGGTGCAAGAGGTTTTAATTCCTTAATTAGCCTTTTCATTATTTGAAACCCTGACATTCTCTTCATTTATGACACCTCTCTTATCTTTTCTAATTCTTCTTGGCTCATAACCATGTTAAAATAATGATTTTTAAATTCCATTAATTCATCATGAGTTCCTTTCTCTATTATTTGCCCTTTGTTTATAACATATATTTTTTTAGCACCTCTAACATTTGCAAGTCTATGTGATATTACAAGTACAGTTTTATCTTTTGATATTTCATCAATTGTTTGCCATATTATTTCTTCACTTTCCACATCTATGTTAGATGTTGCCTCATCAAATATAATCATTGGAGCATCTTTAAGCATTGTCCTTGCTAATGCAAGTCTTTGCTTTTGACCACCTGAAAGCTTATTACCATTTTGACCAACTTCACTATTTAAACCATCTTTTAGACTACTAACAAAATCAAATAATCTAGTTTTCTTTAAAACTGCTTCTATTTCTTCTTTAGTTGCATCTTTTTTAGCTATTAATAAGTTTTCTAAAATAGTTCCATTAAATATGTAACTATTAGTTGAAACAATAGATATATTATTATATATAGTGTCAAAATCTAATTCTCTTGCATCTATATCATTAATAAATATATTGCCTTCTTGAATATCATATTTATTTAAAATAAGTGACGCTATTGTACTTTTACCAGAACCACTTTCCCCTACAATTGCATTAATACCACCATTATTTATATCTAAATCAATATCCTTTAATATCTGTCTTTCATTATCATAATTAAAGCTTACATTATTAAATGAAACTTTAACTTCACTCCATTCTTCATTTTTAAAACTACTTTTTTTCTTTTCTCTTTCCTTAGAATCGAGTATATTGAAAATTCTGTCACTTGCAGCCATTCCATTCATTGCAATATGAAAATATGACCCTAAAAGTCTTAAAGGGATAAAAAATTCAGATGAAAGTAATATTATTATTATTAAATGCCCCACTTGAAGCTGTCCATTTTTATACTGAATTAAAGCTACTATACTTCCAAGGGCTGATCCTAAAAATGCTACTAAGTCCATAATCGTTATTGAATTAAGCTGCATGCTTAAAACCTTCATTGTTATCTTTCTAAAGTTTTCAGCCTCTTCATTCATCTTTTTATGTCTTTCTTCATCAACATTAAATACCTTAAGGGTTGTTAATCCTTGAAGATTTTCAAGAAATGTTCCTCCAAGATCTGAATAAGATTTCCAATAATCCTTTAAAATTTTCTTTGCTATTTTCATAATTGCAATTATTGAAATAGGAATTAATGGAACACATAGTATAAATACTATAGCTGCCTTTATAGAAATAAAACTCATAAATATAAACAATGTAACTGGTACTAAAAGAGAATAGAAAAATTGAGGAAGGTATTTACCAAAGTAAACTTCAAGTTGTTCTATACCTTCTCCTGCTACCTGAACTACTGCAGATGTGCTTTCATAATTTGAATATCGTGTTCCTAATCTTAAAAGCTTTTTATATATCAATTCTCTAAGTTTAACTCTTGCACTACTTGATGCAAAATTAGAAAACTTCAAATATAAAGTGCTGCATATAAATCTTAAAATTAAAAGTACTGCAATAATAATTACCTTAAAAACACTATTTGAAATAGATTTATAAAGATAAATCTCATTTATAGTACTTCCAATAATAAATATAATTGCCACATTACATAAAAATGAGATCCAATTTGAAAGTATAGTAAGTGCTATATATTTCTTTGAATCATTACAAAGGTTTATTAACCTTTTATTTATCATCATAAAACTTCCTCCATTGAAACTTGTTATTACTTAATAAATATATATCAACTGATAACAACTTTCAATAGTTTTTTTGTTTTATTTTAAATAAAAATATAAAAAATAAAAAAAAGCCACTTTTTTAAGCAGCCTTAATGTATATAACTTATTTATCTGAATGTCACACCATTTTCCACACTCATTTTGTCGATTATTGCAAGAGATTCTAAATGAATGCCTTGTTCTCTTATCATTTTTCCACCATTTTGAAATCCTTTTTCTATTACAATTCCAGCACCTACAACTTCTGCTCCAGCATCCTTTACTAATTGCGATAAGCCAATTAATGCTTGACCGTTAGCTAAAAAATCATCTAATATTAATACTTTATCTCCTTCATTTAAAAAGTCTTTAGATACCATAATATCATATACTTTTTGGTGAGTAAAAGATTCAACTTTAGTTGTATACACATCTCCTGCAATATTAGTTGTTTTAGTTTTTTTTGCAAAAACCACAGGAACATTAAAATATTGTGCAGCTATACATGCAATAGCTATGCCAGAAGCTTCTATTGTTAAAATCTTAGTTACTTCTTTTCCTTCAAAACGTCTTTTAAATTCCTTACCTATTTCATTAAGAAGGTTAATATCAATTTGGTGATTTAAAAAAGAATCAACTTTTAAAACATTACCTTCTCTAATTTTACCATCCTTTTTAATTCTGTCTTTTAATAATTGCATTATCATTTCTGCTACTTAAAATGTAATCAAATATAAACATTTTAAGAATTTTACTGTTTCAATGTATCTGCTTTTGTTATAAAAACTACTTGCATTTGATATGATACTCCACA
>NZ_JBQHRN010000025.1:0-33851 GCF_052066735.1 Clostridium sp. HCP1S3_C6 | reverse complement strand
GGAGATTGGCTTTTAAGCGTAGCAAAAAAGCCACTTAATTATTAATTCTTAATTTCACAGCTAAATTTTTAGCCTAATTAAAACTTCAAGGCCTACACCAACTATATAAAATCTAATTATGCCAATGTTCTAGGCCAAAACACAATAATTCTTAATTATCTCCTGTGGAGATTGGCTTTTAAGCGTAGCAAAAAAGCCACTTAATTATTAATTATTAATTAAATATCAAGTTCCTCTCTAAGTCCTTTTGTAAATTCAAAAGCTTCACTTCTATTTTCATAAAGTCTTCTTACAATTGCACTTCCTACAATTACACCGTCGCAGTCATTTTTTACATTTTTAACAACTTCTCTTGATGATATACCAAAACCTAAACATATTGGAATATCTGTATATGATTTTACTGTTTCTAAATATTCATTTATATCACTACTAAAAGAAGATCTTTCGCCTGTAGTACCACATGAAGATACACAATAAACAAATCCCTTTGAATCAGCAATAATCTTTTTAATTCTATCTTTTGATGTAGGTGCAACTAATGGTATTAAATATATTCCATTTTTATCGCAGTCAGCTTTCAATTCTGCTCTTTCTTCAAGAGGAATATCTGGAACAATAAGCCCATCCACGCCAGCTTTCTCAGCGTCTTCTAAGAATTTTTCTGTACCATAACTAAACACTAAGTTATAGTATACCATTATTACTACTGGAATACTGCTATTTTCTCTTACCCTTTTTACTGTTTCAAATACATCTTTTACCTTTACTCCACCTTTTAAGGCTCTAATATAACTTTCCTGAATTACAGGACCATCTGCAAGAGGATCAGAGAAAGGGATTCCAATTTCTACAATATCTGCTCCTGATTTTTCAAGTTCTAAAATAGTTTCTACAGTTGCATCAATTGAAGGATCACCATTTGATATAAAAGGTATTAATGCTTTTTTATTTTCTTCTTTTAATTTATTAAAAACTTCATCAATTCTATTCATATTATTTATTCTCCTCTATATACTTTAATATTGCATCCATGTCCTTATCTCCTCTTCCTGAGATATTAACTATGATAATATCATCTTTTGAAAGTTCCTTTGCATATTTTCTAGCATATGCAACTGCATGAGCTGATTCTATAGCTGGTATAATACCTTCAGTTTTTGTTAAATATAAAAGTGCATCCATTGCTTCATCATCATTAACAGCTACATATTTAGCTCTTCCTGTTTCACAAAGATAAGCATGTTCTGGTCCTACTGAAGGATAATCAAGACCTGCTGAAATTGAATATGCTTCTTTTATTTGTCCATCATCATCTTTTAATACATAACTCATCATTCCATGAAGTACACCAAGAGATTTATCTTGAAGGGCTGCTGCATGCATTCCTGTTTCTATTCCTTTTCCTGCTCCTTCAACACCTATAAGCTTAACTGAAGGAATATCAATAAATGGTGCAAAAATACCTATAGCATTACTTCCTCCTCCTACTGGAGCAATAATTGCTGTTGGAAGTTTTCCTTCTTTTTCTTCTATTTGTGCAAGAGCTTCATCTCCTATTATTCTTTGAAACTTTTTAACCATTACTGGATATGGATGTGGTCCTGCTGCAGTTCCCATTACATAATATGTGTCACTAACATTTGTAACCCAGTATCTTATTACTTCATTTACTGCATCTTTAAGGGTTCTATTACCAGTTTTAACTGGAACTACTTCTGTACCTAAAAGTTCCATTTTCTTAACATTTAGAGCTTGTCTTTTTATGTCCTCTTCTCCCATAAATACCTTACATTCCATATTAAATTTTGCAGCTATTGTAGCAGTTGCAACTCCATGTTGTCCTGCTCCTGTTTCTGCAACTATCTTTTTCTTTCCCATCCTTTTTGCAAGTAAAACTTGACCTAATGCATTATTAATCTTATGAGCACCTGTATGATTTAAATCTTCTCTTTTTAAATAAACTTTAACTCCAAGTTCATTACTCATATTTTCTGCAAAATCTAAAGAACTTGGTCTGCCACAATACTCTTTTAAATAATATCTATATTCATTCATAAATTCTTTATCATTTATAGCCTTTTCGTATTCTTCTTCAAGTTCATTAAGTGCATTCATTAATGTTTCTGGAACATATTGTCCTCCAAATTTATCAAATCTTCCTTTCATTGTTTTACCTCACTTTACTTATTATTCTATGAATTTTGTCTTTATCTTTTATTCTTATGCCTCTTTCATCTATTCTCTCAACACTAGAAGACATATCAACAGCAATAGGTTTAAATATATCTATTGCCTTCAATACATTATCTTCATTTATACCACCTGCAATAATAATATTTTTATTAATATTAAATTTATCTAAATGATTCCAATTAAATGTTTTACCACTTCCTGGATCACTACCATCTAAAATTATAGTATCTACAGGACACTCTTCTATAGCTTTTATATCATCTTTTGATTTTATAGAAAAGGCTTTCCAAATAGTACAATTAGATTTTTCCTTTAACTTATTAATAAAATCATTATCCTCATTACCATGAAGCTGAATAATATCAATATCAATTTCTTTTAAAACATTTAATATTTCATTAAAGGTATTATTTCTAAATACCCCAACTGTTTTTATATTTTTATCTAAATTTTTTATAAGTTCTTTTGCTAAAAATGTATCTATCTTTCTTTTACTTTCAGCAAATACAAAACCTACAAAATCAGGTTTTTCTTCATTTACAATTTTGATTTCCTCTGGCTTTGTAATACCACATATTTTTACTAACATTACTTTTCACCTTTAAAGCTTTTATATTCACTAATAAAATCTTTATTATTTATATTTCTCATAAACATTTCACCAACTAAAACTGCATCAGCTCCTAATTCCTTTGCATTTTTTAGGTCTTCTATTGAATGCATTCCACTTTCTGAAACTATAACTTTATCCTTTGGTATAAGACTTATGATCTTCTTTGTTATTTCAAGGCTTGTAACAAAATTCTTTAAATTTCTATTATTTATTCCTATAATTTCTGCTCCTGCATCTAAAGCAATTTTTAATTCTTCTTCATTATGTACTTCTACAAGTACATCTAAATTAAATTTTTTACATTCATCATAAAATTCTTTTAATTTATCCTTAAGTTCAGCTACAATTAATAGTACTGCACTAGCTCCAAGTACCTTAGCTTCATATATTTGATAAAAATCTACAATAAAATCTTTTCTAATTATAGGTCTTATACTTGATGATTTTACTTTAATTAAATTCTTATCGCTTCCAAGGAAAAAATCTTCTTCTGTAAGAACTGAATAAGCATCAATATTTAATCCTTCATAATATTTTATTATTTTATCTAAATCAAAGTTTTCTACTATAACTCCCTTTGATGGTGATGCTTTTTTGTATTCGCCAATTACAGATAAACCATCTTTCTTTAAAGCCTTTTTAAATTTGTTTTTAATATAATTTCTGTCTTCTTTTTCTTTAAGAGTTATTATTTCTGCCTTAGCCTTAATATCCTCTAAAGAAATTTTTTTCTTATGCTCTTCAATTCTTATTTTTTTCTTTGCTACTATATCATCAAGTATCACTTTTTCACACCTCAACTTTATAATATATTAATTGTTTGCAAGCTCTTCATACTTTTTATAAGCCTTTCCACTGTCTATTAAATCTTCTGTCATTTTAATTCCATCTTCTATTGTGTCTACAATTTTTCCTGCAAAAAGTGCTGCTGCTGCATTTAACACTACTATATCACGCTTTGGTCCTTTTTCTCCCTTTAATATATTTATTGTAATTTTTGCATTTTCCTCTGGATCTCCACCTTCAATATCTTTAGGATCTGCATAATTTATTCCATATTTCTTAGGATCTAAAATATATTTATTCATTTTTCCATCTTTAACTTCACATACAACTGATGTTGTTGTAGTAGTTAATTCATCAAGTCCATCATTACCATGAACAACCATAGCACGATCAAGTCCAAGACCTATTAAAACTTGCGCTACTGTATCTATTAAACTTGCATCATATACTCCCATAAGTTGTCCTGTAAGTGGTGCAGGATTTAAAAGAGGGGCAAGCATATTAAATATTGTTCTTACTCCAAGTTCTATTCTTTCTTTTCCAACATTTTTCATGCCACCATTATAAGTTGGTGCAAGTAAAAAGGCCATTCCTTTTTCTTCTATAATTTTTTCACTTTCTTCTTTTGAATAATCAGTTCTTATATTTAATGCTTTTAAAACATCAAGACTTCCACTTTTACTTGATACTGCACGATTTCCATGCTTTGCAACCTTAACTCCACCAGCTGCTATAACAATTGCTACTGTAGTAGATATATTAAAAGTTTTTCCTCCATCTCCACCAGTACCGCAGCAATCTATTAAATGCTCATTATTTTTTATATCTATTTTTAATGTGTGGCTTCTAAGAGCCTTTGCAGCCCCAAGTAACTCTTCTGGAGTTTCACCTTTTTCTTTAAGTCCTATTAAAAATCCACCTTTTTGTGCTGATGTTGTTTCTCCACTCATAATTTCATTCATTACATCTGCCATTTCATTTTCAGTTAAATTTTGTTTTTCTATTACCTTTTTTATAGCTTCCTTAATATTCATTGCATATTCCCTCCACAAAATTTCTTAAAATTCTTTTTCCTTTTGGTGTAAATACAGACTCTGGATGAAACTGTATTCCATATATTTTCTTTGTTTTATGCTTTATTGCCATAATAATATGCTTATCAGTAGTTTCTGCTATTACTTCAAGTTCTTTTGGAAGTGAACATCTTTCTACAATTAATGAATGATATCTCATAACATCAATTTTTCTTGGTATCCCTTCAAAAATATCATTTCCTTTAACTTCAACCTGTGAACTTTTACCATGGTAAATTTCATCAGCTCTTATAACTTTACCTCCATAAGCTTCAGCTATTGATTGATGTCCCAAGCAAATACCTAGCACTGGGATGCTTTCGCCAAAATGTTTTGCTACTTCTATGGAAATTCCAGCATCCTCTGGTCTTCCTGGCCCTGGTGAAATAACAATTCCTTTAGGATTTATTTTTTCTATTTCTTCTATTGTAACTTCATCATTTCTAACAACTTTTATATCTGCAAATTCACCCATATATTGATAAAGATTAAATGTAAATGAATCGTAATTATCTATTAATAAAATCATTTTAAAGCCTCCTTTAATGCACCTAATTTGCTTTGAGTTTCTTCAAATTCCTTTTCTGGTACTGAATCATAAACAATTCCAGCTCCTGCCTGAATATAAGCTGTTTTTCCTTTTAATACTATTGTTCTTATGGCAATACACATGTCCATTGCTCCATCAAATGAAAAATAACCAACAGTTCCTGAATAAATTCCACGTTTAACATCTTCTAATTCTTCTATTATTTCCATGGCTCTTATTTTTGGAGCACCTGATAATGTTCCTGCAGGAAGGCAAGAAGCTATTGCTGAAAATGCATCATTTTCCTTATTTAATTTTCCTACAACTTTACTTGTAATGTGCATTATATGTGAAAATTTTTCTATTTTCATAAAATCTTGAACTTCTACTGTTCCAATTTCACTTATTTTTCCTATATCATTTCTTCCAAGGTCTACAAGCATTACATGTTCTGCTCTTTCCTTAACATCATTTAATAAGTGATTTTCTAATTCCTTATCTTCCTTATCATCTTTTCCTCTTCTTATAGATCCTGCAATTGGATTTGTACTTGCTAATCCGTCTTTAACAGATACTAAACTTTCTGGTGAAGATCCTATTATTTGATATGATTCATAATCTATAAAATACATATATGGTGATGGATTTTTTTCTCTAAGTCTTCTATATATTTCAAAAGGACTTTCTTTAGTTTCACAATACATTCTAAGAGATGGTACTACTTGGAATATATCTCCTGCTTTTATATATTCCTTAGCTTTTTTTACATTTTCAATGTACTTTTCTCTATTGGTAACAAACTTAAATTCAACATCATCATTTTTTCTTTCTTCCTGAAATGAATAGCTAGTGCTAGTTAAAAGTGACATGAAATATTCTTTTTGTTTTTCTATTATTTCTTCATAATCTCTTTTATCATTTTTATCTATGTTTTCTACTACATATACTCTATGAGTAAAATGATCATAAGCTATATACTTTTTATAAAAATTGAATCTTACTATTGGAAGATCTAGAGGATCATCATTTTTAAAATTCAATTTTTTTTCATAAAATGTTACTGTATCATAACCCATATAACCAATTGCTCCACCTTTAAATGGAAATGGATTTTCTTCAGCATCAAATTCTATTTCTATTTCTTTCTTAACTTCATTAACCTCATTTATTGTATTTCCGACTACTTCTTTATATGGATTTTCTCCTAAGAAAGAATATCTTCCAAATCTATTTTCCTTACTTCCGCTCTCTAAAATAAATTGTCCTTTTCCATTAAATCCTTTAAAAATTGTAATTGGTGTAATTTCATCACCTCTAAATTCACTCATAATAGAAAAAACCTTGCCTGATGATTTCTTTTCATTAAACTGCTCTTTTGTAATGTTAATCATATAATTAATCCTCCTTTTATTTACTCATATAATTTTCTCTATAAAAAGAGTCACTTCATCCTATAAATGGGACGAAGTGACTCGTGGTGCCACCCATATTTATCATACATAAAAGCATAACAAAATTTAAAAATAAAAAAAACACTTCACCTCTATGTAGGACGAAATGTATATCGCTATGCCACCTATCATGCACAAACTTTAAAAGGTACTTACAATACCCTGCTAATATAACGGTTAACTCCCGTGCACTTATACTAAAATTCCAAGTGCAGTCTCAAAGATCCATTCAATAAATGCTACATTGCTTGCTCTCACCAATTGCTAAACTCTCTGGAAATAAACACAATTTATCTACTTACTTCTTATCAAAGACTTTAATTTACTTTATGAATTTATGTTACCACTTGTTACATTAAGTGTCAATATTATATTATGATTTTTTTATTACTTTTCAAAAAATGACTCTAATATACAATTAGGGTCATTTTTTGATTGAAATTTTAAAGTTCAAATTTATCAACAATACTTTCTAAATCATTTGAGTATTTAATATTTTCTTTAACTGAATCATAAGCTTTATCTAATGATGTAACTATATTAGATGTTTTCTCCGCAATATCTTTAACTCCATTTGTAGAATTATTTATAGTTGTATTCATACCTGCAATTGCTTCTGATATTCTTCCTATTTCACTTGATAGCATATTTATAGAACTACTTATATCCTTTGCATTTTTTTCAAAAGTTTTTGCATCATCTCTATATTGATTTCCTACTGAAGAAAATTCCTCATAATCATTAAATACATTTTCTTTTAAAAAATTCATTGTTTGATTCATACAATCAGTCATATTCCTTACAGCCATGTGTACATCTTCAACAATTTCTGTAATTCTACCTACTGTTTCTGCTGATTGATTTGCAAGATTTGAAATTTCATCTGCAACTACTGCAAAGCCTTTTCCATATTCACCAGCCCTTGCTGCTTCAATAGATGCATTTAATGAAAGCATACTAGTTTGAGTAGTTATTGCCTTTATTGCACTAGCAAGCTCATTTATTTTATCAACAGATTTTGCTTCATTAATTGCTATCTCAGTTTTTTCATTAACTTCTTCACATAATTTTCTTGCAATTTTCTTCTTATTATCTATATTTTTATTAATATCATCTGCTCTAAAGAAAACTTCCCTTGAAGCTTTTAAACATTCTTCTGCTAATATGTTAATATCCTTAGTCTCTGCATCAATTGACAAAGCACTTTCACTAATGTTTGAAGTAGCTCTTGTAGTTTCTTCCATACCAGCTGCAAGTTCTTCTGTTACGGAAGAATTATTACTTGAATTTTCACTTATAATATTAGTTACATATTCTATATCTTCAGCACTTTTTGATATACTCTTTGATGTATTGTCTATTTGAGATACAATACTTCTTAGATTTTTCCTCATATTAACAAATGCTCTTCCTATTTCTCCTATTTCATCTCTTCTTGAAATTATATCATTAAAATTTTCTTTATCTTTTAAATCATATTCAGCTGTTTTTTCTGCTAATTTTTTCAATCTTTTTAATGGCTTAATTACCTTATTAATAATTAATTTACTTATTAATATTACCAATATTAATATTATAGTTTGTATTACAATCATTCTAATTATAAAAATTTTTATTGGCTTTAATATTTCAGACTCATTTGCTGTAACAATTAAAATGCACTTATCTTTAGGCGATATATAATAACCTGCATATTTTTTCACACCTCTAAAGTCATATTCAACTACCTTATTATCAGGTATGTTTCCATTTTTCAATTCTTCTACAACATTATGTACAACGTTATTTTCAACAGGTTTACCAATTTTATCTGTAGTAGGATGATAGATCATTGTACCATCACATGATACTAAATATGTATAACTTGATTGTAACCCTTGAATTTTTACATCACTTAATAACTCTCTTGCATCATCTTCTGACAATGTTCCATTTGAATCTATAGTAGCATCAACTAACATTCCATATGAAGTTATTAAATTTTCCATATTATTTTTTACTTGCAGCTTAATATTTTCTCTATAATTAGGTATTGTAACTAGTATACTAATTGCCACTACAATAATCACAAGCAAACCACTTAAATATTCAATAGTATTTCCTAATGATTTTCTCCCTCGTAATTTTATTTTTTTGTTTTTTATTTGTTCTTTCATAATATCACTACCTTTACAAGTATAAGCATTTTTATAATTATCGTCTTTTTCTATAATCTCTTGAATTTTCATTTCATAATTTGCATATTCTATTTGCTTATTATATTATAATATTGCTATACAAAAGATTTGGAGGGATAAATTTGGATAACATAAGTAACAAAACAAAAGATATTACTAAAATAGGTATATTTGCAGCTTTAGTATACCTAGCTACATTCTTTTTAAAAATTCCATCTGTTAATGGATACACTCATTTAGGTGATGCTTTCATATTCTTAGCAGTTATAATTATGGGATATAAAAGAGGAGCCTTAGCTGGAGCTATTGGAGGAGCTTTATCAGATATTTTAGGAGGATACCTAATATGGGTTATTCCTACATTTTTTATAAAATCTATAATGGCAATAATTATGGGCATATTCATAAAAAAATGTTCAAAATTAAAATATTCATGGTTTGTTGGTGCTATACTTGGTGGATTATTTCAAATAGTAGCATATACAATCTTTAGTATAATATTCTTTGGATTAGAAGCTGGTATTGCCGCAATTCCAGGTTTCTGTATTCAAACAGCTTGTGGATTAATATTTGTTTCAATATTTTACGTACTATTATTAAAAACAAATTCTCTTGAAAAATTAAAAGAACTATAATAAATTAAATTATAAAAAAGACAGTATTATTTAATGGAAATAGTACTGTCTTTCTTTGCTTAAAAATTACTTTCTATAGATTTTATTAAGTTGTACATCATTTTATTATAAGGAGTATCAATATTATATTTATTACCAAGTTCAATAATACTACCTGTTAATGTATCTATTTCTGTTTTGATTTTTCTTTCTATATCTTGAAGAGTTGATGCTCTATGATCATATGTACTAGGTACTAGCTTTTCATAAAAATCCTTTTTATATTCATCTGCATTGTTCCAATAAGATTTATTATTTGAAGCTTCCATAACTTTAAAAATCTCATCAATTATATTATTCATTATAAATTTTGAATTTTCACAATCAGCAAGTTTTCCATAATTTACTCTAAGAACTGCTCCTAATGGATTTAATGTGCAATTATAAAGCATTTTAGCCCATAAAGCCTTTGAAACCTCCATTGTTGTTTCACAAGGTATACCACTTTTATCTATAGCCTCAGCTAAAGGTTTAACTGCATCTTCTGAAAATCCATATAAAGAACCTATAAACACAGGATCTGCATGAACTGTTATTTTACTTATATTTCTTTCTGGTCTTTCAAATCCCGTAATTATTCTAGCTGAATAAACTTGCTCTTTAGTAAAGTATTTTAAAAATTCTTTATCGGTGTGCCAGCCATTTTGAAAAATAACTATTTTTCCATTGTCTTTCAAAAGATTTCTATTTTTGTCTAAGTTTAAAGCAATGTCTTCATTACTCGTAGTTTTTGATGATATTATAATATAATCAAATGAATCATTAATTGTATTATACTTATCGAAAACTTGTACATTTTCTTTAGGAATTGTAATTTCCTTAAACAATCCAATACGCTTTATACCACCATTTAATATTGCATCTTTTGTTTTTCCCTTTGCAAAAAAAGTAGTTTCAACACCTGAATCTATAAGTGATGCACCTATTGCTATTCCAATTGCTCCTGAACCACATATTAAAGCTTTCATTATATTACATCTCCCAAAATTACTAGTTTTTATTATATAATTTATAATAATGCTTTAATATTAATTCTGCAACCACCTTACTTGTAATATATACATAAGAATCATAATACTTTTTGTCTATTCTAATATGGTGATCTTTAAATTCTGCTAAAATACAAGTATTTTCAAAAGTAAATTCACTATAGCTATAATACCATCCCTTCATATCTTTCATTATTTTATATACAGTACCATCTCTCCATACTTCTTCACTTCCATTTATTAAATCAACTATTTTTACAATCTTTACATCTATATTATCAATAATAATATAATACACATCTATAAGTGTTGTTCCAAACTCACTTTTTATAGAATAAGATATTACATTATTTTTTTTAGGTGTGCTTATAAACTTCGCATTATTAAGTAACTTTAGTTGTTTTTTTATTTGCTGTACTATTATTTTATTTATTTCTGCTAACTTCATATTATCACATCCACATTTTTATTTATAATAATATATCGACAAAATACTTATTTTCCTAAACACTTTACCTAATATTTAAATAAATATTAAGAAATTTAATTTTATTAATATTATGTATATTTTTATATGATGAAAAGCCAGCTTACTTTTCATAAGCTGGCTAAAAACATACTAATTTAATAAATCTATTATTACAAAATTAATATATTATTATTTTAGTACAAATGATTCACAATCTGTACATTGTGGAACTGTAGGATTAGCTTCATGAGTTCCAATCTTAATTTCTTCTAATGAGCAATGTCCTGAACTTTCATTATTAAATTTACATTGTTTTACAGAACATTTAATGTTACTATTACTGCCACATGTGCATTTATCCATATGTAAAACCTCCTTTACTCTTATTACAATATTAGTTTGTTCTAAAAAGAAGTTTTTATTCATATAAATTTATATTAATTCTTTTTTTAATATATACCTATCAAAACTACCATATTTAATCTTTCTATTATATATCTTATATCCTAAATTTAAAAAATTATTTAAACTAAATTTATTATCAGGCGCTACAGTTGCACCTAAAATTTTAATTCCATCATTTTTAGCATATCTTTCAAGTTCTATGCATATTTTCTTTTGAATTCCGTTTCCTCTATATTCTTTTCTAACTAATGTAGATTCAATATTCCCTACGTACTTTAAATTTTCTATTGGTACATCTAAATCATAGCCATAGTTTTCTTTAAAATCTAAAAAAGCAACATAAACTCCCATTGCTATAAGTTCATTCTTGTTATTAACTAATCCTATTACCTTGTTATTATAATTATTTATAATATTTTCAAAATCTTCTTTAGTACTTTTAGCATAAAATGATTTATTAGATAGATCTTCAACTATATTTTCTTCAATTTCTACCATAGCATCTATATATGATTCATCTAATAATTTTAAACTACAATGAACTAATTTATTATTAATATCTTTAATTTGCATTTAATCACCTAAAAATTATATTTCTTTAAATAAACCTTATTATCTTTTCTACTGCATATAACATTATCCTTTATTTCTAAAAGTTCTCCTACATATTCAGTTTCTTTTCCAGTATCTAAATTGCATATTTTATCTTCATCATTTATAAGAAGTTGTTTATCACTATTTATAAAAATATCTTTTTCCCTTTTTGCTGATTTTAAAGTTCTATTTTTCCAACTACTAATACTTTCATTATATTTACCATAAACAATATTATTTATTTCATCATTATTTATTTGCCCCATATATATATTACCACTATTATCCATGGCTAAAAGAGCAACATTTCCATAACTAGACAAATCAATTCTTTTGGTTGCACCATTAGAATAACTATAGTATCTATTAGTTTTTTTATCTTCATATACAAGAGTATCCTCATGAGGGAAAATTCCCATAGAACCAACTTTATTAGCTTTTGTTGTAACCTTTTTCATATCTTCATTGATATCAATTCTATAAATTAATGATGTATCATTTTTTCTACTAATTCCAACATAACTAACACCTGAAAGTGTTGTAGTTGCAATATCATCAACATTCATGCCATTTTCATAAGTACAAATTTCTTTAATTGATTTATTTTCCTCAGCTTTAGCATCATAATTTTTTAATGAAATAACATTACCATTTTTGTTTTTTTCTTTTACTGCTAATACTAGCAAATTTCTATCAGGAAGCCATTTTGCAAAAAGTACATTTTTATCATCTTCATCAGTAAATACTTCTTTCTTATCTAAAGATTTTGTATCTACAACATAAAAGCTTTCATTTTCAAAATATGATATATATCTACCATTAAAGGATGCTTGTATTGATGATGCCTCGTCAGGAATATCCACTTCATATTCATCCTTTATATCCTCTTCACTACTAACTTGCTTTACTGTAAAATCAGATGAATGTTTAAAAGCAATTTTATCTAAATAAAAAAGTACTAAGCATTCTATTAAAATACAAAACAAACTCCATACTAATATAACTTTAAATTTTTTCATTATTTACTACTCCATTTAATTATTTAACTATAATTGCAGTAGGTATAGATCTTTCGCCATATGCATATGATGGCTTGTTTACTACTTCCTCATTATAGTACATTGTTGCTGATTTACCACCATCTAATGTTCCTGCAGTTACACAACCAAGTTTATACATTACTTCCTGTGCTTCCTTAATTGTAGCTGCGGTTCTTGAGCCTTCATGCTTAGCATCTAACACTGCAAGTATTATATTACCATCCTTGTTTTGACCTATAAGAGTTCTAGGTGCACTTCCTTCTCCACCATCACCTTTTATAGATGTCATCTTGCCATTATTTATAAGAACTTGTGTTTGATAACTCACAGCTTCTGTAACATTTTTTTCAAAAAGTTCATCCACTGAATAATTTCCAACTATTAATCTTCCTGATTTTGTCATTGCTACCATTCCTGTAGATGAGCCATTTAAATCATCATAAATAACCTTTCCATCTGTAATAATAACTCCTGAAGGTGTACCACCATTGGCTGTCCATTCTTGAGTATTCACTTCATCTGTAAATGCACCACCATTAATTGCAGCTATAGCATCATTATTCATAGCAATTTTAGATGTAGTTTCTCCAACTCTATTTTCATCATTTAATTTTGAAGTATATCCTATATGAATTCTTTTAGGATTTGATACAGTTAATACATGACCTATAAAATTACTGTTGTTATCTAAAATATCATAAGTTATTGTAGAATCCCACTTATTTGATAAATTAACAGCACTCTCATCTATTTCTTCATCTGTATTTTTACTTTCTGTACCTAATATTTCTGCTATTTTTTCATCAGATAAAAACATAGTAGCCATCCATTGATAATGCATAGACCCCATTGCTGTACCAACAAATCTTGATTTTGCATTTTGAAATGGACCATACAAAAGTACAAATGGAGCTGTTATTATTCCAAAAAAGAATTCATATAAAACAAATAATGCAAAAATTTTATACCCATTTTTCTTTTTTTTCTTTTGCTTTTTACTATTTCTTTGTGCCCTTTTATCCATTTTTACTCCTTCCTTTTTTTAATGTGCCCTCAAATATTTACCTCATTTCACTTTCTGTTCTTTATACTTACAACTTCGGTTAATTAATAATTAAGAATTAATAATTAAGAATTAAGAATTGAGGATATTTTTGCTCCTTCGTCGCAAAAATTTTAATTTATATTTATGTGGGTGGACAAGCTCCATATTTCAACGCTTACACCAAATTTTACATAAAACCTAATAGCATAAATACTTTGGGCCAAAACACAATAATTCTTAATTATCTCCTGTGGAGATTGGCTTTTAAGCAAAGCGTAAAAAGCCACTTAATTATTAATCCTCTAATTTTTTATACACAATTTTACTATCACCATCCATAATCTCAACTATTTCATTATGTAAGATTGTAATAATATATCCTTTAGGTAATGATAAAAGCTTTAAAAGATCTGGTCTGAATTTTAGTATATCGCAAACAGCAATATGTTCAATATCGCCCTTTTCTGGCTTTGGCATATCTTCTGTCATATTAATTGCTCCAATATACCATCCTGACTGTCCTTTATTATAATCTTTATATCTTTCTAAGTATATATTGTCTGAATTTCTTGCTTTAGTTAAAAGTAAAAGTTCATCATCAAATGCAACATCTTCATAATTAACATCTAATTTTTTTACTGTATCATTTAATTGGAATTGAAGTATTAATGATATAGAAATATTATCTGTTGTATCCTTAAATGGATCTTTTGCATAATCTGGTATAATAACTTCAAAGAACTCACCTTTATCTTTAAAAATATACATAGTAAATCCTACTTGTACCTTAAAATCATCACATATTTTATCTGCTACTTCCTTTTCAAATACAGATAAAAGCCAATTACCTTGATCCTTTAAAAATTCTTCACATTTAATTATTATATTTTTATTATTTATTTCTTTTTTTAATTCAATTATATTTCCCATATTAGACATGTTTAAGCAACCCCTTTGTATATTAAAACTTTTTATTCCTTGTTTATAGAAAATCTCATATAGCCATACGAAACATCATTATCCTTTATTTTTTTTATTTCTTTATGCTTTCTTATTTCCATTACAAGTATAATATCAACTCCACATGAAAAAATAGTCAAAAGACTAGCAAGCATTAAAAAGAAATTTCCAAAAATTATAGAAAGTATATATGGTATAACTCCAGAAATAATTATAGGAGCTAATTTACTTATTATAAACTTATTAACATCAATTGATTTATAGCATTTACAATATGGTTTTAAGTATTCTTCATCAGTTCCAAAATGAATGCTTTTAAAATCTCTTCCGTTATATACATAGTATGCAATTCCATGAACAAGCTCATGTAATGCAAATAACCCAATAAATATTGCTAATGTAATAAAATATGTTGTCCAAGGTGATGATAAAAAATCATATGTACCTCTTATAAAGTAATATACAAAAAATAAAATAATTATTGGCAAAATAGAAAACATCATACCATATTTGCATATTTCTAGTATTGAAATTTCCACTTCATCCTCTGTTATGTGAATATTTTTCAACCATTTCCTCTCCTTGTAAATAAATTTATTTAAGCATAACATTTTTTATATAGTCTAATGTTGTTTTTTGTCCATCCTTTGCAAGTTTTTCTAGAAGCATTTCTAACATTTCTCTTGTGTTTTCATGAAGAATGTAGTGATTCTTTCCTCTATTGTAATAAATGAGAGGGCTTTCATCTGTATATTTATCCTTTTCATAATTTATACATGCACACATTCTATCTATAAACATTTCGATTACATATTTTTTAGGCATTTCCATACCAATAATTCCTTTTGAAGGATCCATTCCATAATCAAGCCAATATTCAAAATGATGTTTATTTCTTCCCTTATGGTGAAGCCAAGCCTCAGATACTCCTACAGTTCTTTTTTCAATTCCATTAGGACTTACTGAACCGTTATAATACTTTATACCTGTTTTAAATTCTATCCAAGAATACTTCGATAAGTCATGTAAAACAGCTTGCTTGTAAAGACCAACCTTAAAGCAATATTTCATAACAAGTCTTTTGTGATTTGTTATAGTCTTAAAATGTCCTATTGAATTTTTAAATAAATCCTTTCCATTCATATAATTGCCTCTTTTGCATTTTTTTTTATGAATTATACAATAACAAGCCTAAATTTCCTGTTACTTTCTAATTTTATCATTTTACACGTAATTAATCAATTTATCATATTTTCTTAAATAAAAATGAAAAAAAGTGCTAAAACTATGAAATATATCATAGTCTAGCACTAATAGTTAAACTTTTAAAAATTAAAGTCAAGTGTTGCAAAATAATCTTCTGGAGTTTCTGCTCTTCTTATTTGTTTAACAGATCCATCTTCTCTTAATAAAAGCTCAGCAGATTTTAATTTACCATTGTAATTATATCCCATAGAGAAACCATGTGCTCCAGCATCGTGAATTACTAAATAATCACCCATGTCTATCTTTGGAAGCATTCTATCTATGGCAAACTTATCATTATTTTCACATAATGATCCTGTTACATCATATTTATGATCCTTTGGTTCATTTTCTTTTCCTAAAACTGTAATGTGATGATATGCTCCATACATAGCTGGTCTCATTAAGTTTACTGCACATGCATCAACACCAATATATTCCTTATAAATATGCTTTTCATGAATAGCTTTTGTAACTAATGCTCCATATGGTGCAAGCATAAATCTTCCAAGTTCTGTGTATATTGAAACATCTCCCATACCAGCTGGTACTAATACTTCTTCATAAACTTTTCTTACACCTTCACCTATTACCATAATGTCATTTGGTTCTTTATCTTCTGTATATGGAATTCCAACTCCACCAGAAAGATTAATAAATCCAATATGAACACCAGTTTTTTCTTTTAATTCTACTGCTACTTCAAAAAGAATTTTAGCTAGTGCTGGATAATATTCATTTGATACTGTATTACTTGCTAAAAATGAGTGTATACCGAATTCTTCTACTCCAAGTTCTTTTAATCTCTTAAAAGCTTCAATAAGTTGATCTTTAGTCATACCATACTTAGAATCCCCAGGATTATCCATTATATCAGTTCCAAGTTCAAATTTTCCACCTGGATTATATCTGCATGATATTATCTTTGGAATACTTGCTACTTCTTTTAAGAAATCAATATGAGTAATATCATCTAAATTAATAGTTGCATTTAATTCTCTAGCAAGTTTAAATTCTTCAGCTGGTGTATCATTTGAAGAAAACATAATATCTCTTTCCTTAAAGCCACATTTATCTGACATCATAAGTTCAGTTAATGATGAACAATCAGTTCCACAGCCTTCTTCTTGCAATACTTTTAAAATATAAGGATTTGGAGTTGCCTTTACAGCAAAATATTCTTTATATCCCTTATTCCATGAAAAAGCCTTTTTTAATTTTCTAGCATTTTCTCTTATTCCTTTTTCATCATAAATGTAGAAAGGTGTAGGATATTCCTTTGCAATTTTTTCAATTTGTTCTTTTGTTACAAATGGTTTCTTTAGCATATTATTTATCTCTCCCTTTATTTAATTCAATTAACTTTATCTCATTAGTTAAAGCTTCCTTAAAAACTTCAACTAAGTTATTGTTACTAGAATAAAGACATGTATCTTCTACATCCCCTGTTAATACTATTTTAGAATCTGCAATAATTCTAATTTGGTTTGTTTTTTTCCTTGAATAATAAAATATTGCATTTTCAAAATCATTTTTTTTGTCAGTAATTATAACTATTTTTATTTCTTTTTTAGATACTTCTTGTAGTTCTTCCACTACTATATCTAATAAATTTTCAGATAATGAAATATATACTCTTTCTTTTGCATTTAAAATTATATTTTTCATTTTATCTATTATATGATTCTTACCTTTAATTGTTATGTATCCATCAGATTGTTCTTTTTTACTTGGAATATTTTTAATAAGGTCTTTTTTTACAGAATCTAAAAATCTTATTTTATTTGAACAAAACTCATTAATATTTACAGGCGTATATACCACTGCATTTCCCTCAATTTTATATGCAGCTCCCTTTTCTACTAATGAGGCTAGAGCATTATATGCATTAGACCTAGATATTCCTGTAAGCTTTGAAACTTCATAGCCATTTAAATCTCCTTCTCTAAGTAAGAATAAATATATGGTTGCTTCTTGTCTTGTTAAGGAGAAATTCATTAAGTTCTCAACTATATCTATATTTATCACTCCTTATAGAAGAATTGTAGTATTCCTATCAAGGAATACTATATTACATTTTATACAAAATGTCAACAGTAATTGATAATGTTTTTCATTTAAAAAAGATTAAAAAAAGAAAAGCATAAACTAGCTTTTCTTTTTTTGTTGGAGGATAACATTAATTTTTTAATAAAATTTTAAAACTCGTACAAAATTTCTTTTTCTATGATTACATTATAAACATTTATTTATAAAAAATATAACTTTTGTATAAAATTGCGTTTTTTATGTACAAAAGTTACACTCTGTCAATTTCATGTTAATGTAAATAATTTCATAATAATTTAGATTTTTATGGTCTTATTTGAACTTCTATTTCAATATTATTATTATCTATTATATCAACTATTAAATTGCCCTTATGAGCATTAATAATTTTTTGAATATTATATAATCCATAGCCACGTCCTGTTCCTTTGCTTGAAAAGCCTTTTTTTACCATCGACGAAACTTTTAATGATTCAAGATTATTACCAGTATTTCTTACCTTTATAGAATAAGTAACTTTATTATTATTATTTATTTCCTTTATTGTAAGTTCAACTTCTTTTTTTTCACTATTTTCTGCAGATTCAATTGCATTATTTAAAAGATTAGTAAGAAGCACTACTATTTCCTCGTCCTTTAAACCACTATCATTTAAATTACTTTTTATATTATGAATAAATTTAATATTTTTCTTTTCAGCTTCGCATAATTTACTATATACTACAGCCTTTAATATAGTATTATTTATATATATAAGCTTAGTTAATTTATCATTAGATTTATTATTATCTATATATTTTCTTACCATATCTTTTATTTCATCATCAGTCCCAACCTCAAGCATAGTATATACTACATTTAGATGGTTTTTATATTCATGTTCAGTAGCCCTTATTCTTTGAATATATTCTTCTAATATATCATTGTATTTAACTTGCATTTCTAAATTCTTCTTTTCACCCATTTCATGGACTATATCAATAGATAAAACAAGACTTGTTAATGCAAAGCAAAATAATATTACATACAAAAATATTTTCATTTTACTTGTTATAGTTAATTCTGTACTTACAAATTTTACAACTATTGCTATAAGACCAAAAGTAACCATACCCATTATTGCTATTTTTATATTCAAAAGCGATATTTTAACACTATTAAACTTAGCTTTTTTCCTAATATTGTATGCTATAAATAATGTTAAATAATATGCTATTAAAAGCATTAGTGTCAAATATATTTTACTTCTATCAAGTTTACAAATAGAAAATATAGCTGTAACAATAAATTCCGGTATAATTCCTATTACATAACATATTATAATCCTTGATGTGGCATCAAATATGGTTTCCTTATGAAAGAATTTCATAAAAATAGAATATATAACTATTACTATAAAATTAGATAATACATAAGATAATATATAAGTGTCCTCTGTTATTTCTACTGCTATAAAAGCATCTGGCATAAAAAGAGATAATAAAAGTGCTAAAATTATACTAGCTAGTGCATGTTTTGCTCTTGTTTTATTATAAATAACATTGTATATAGTTAATACAGTAAATAATTTCAAAAAGTTATCTACAATGCTCATTCCTTATTCCAACTTTCAAATATTTTATCCTTAAATTTTGCAGAAAGTTCTGCTTTTTTGTCAGTTCCCATAAATGATATATCCCAAAGTTTAGAATACTGCTTGTCAATTTTTTCTATATATTTTGTATTTACAATATAAGATTTGTGAGATTGAAGTATAGTATCTGATTCTATTTCTTCTAATAATTTTGATAGTGTCATACTTTTACATTCAATTTCATTTTTAATAGTATGAATAATACACTTTCTTGATACATATTCAACAAAAATTATATCATTATGGTATACCTTAATGCTCACATTATTATCAACATTTATTATACTATAAGGTCCCTTATCTTCAGGAATATCTTCCTCGTCCTTATAAAATACATCTATTATTCTTTTAATATCTTCAATATTATATGGTTTTACTAAAAAATCATAACAATGAGTATTTTTAAAGGCATCTACAACTTGAAACATTTCACTTGTTATAAAGACAATTCCTGTAAGTTCATATCCTTTAATTTCACGTATTTTTTTAGCAAGATCAATGCCTGTTCCATCAGGAAGATTTATATCTTCAAAAATCAAGTCAATTTTTTGATTATTTACTATATCTAAGGCTTCTTTTACTGAAAATGCTTTATAAACTTTTATATCTAAATAATATTTTTCTATAATTCTAGCTAAATTTTTATTTTGAATAACATCATCTTCAACTAAAAGTATCTTCATAGTCACCCCTCCACAACTTAATTATATATAAGTTTCTTTTGCTAATCAACTTTGTTTTTTAAGAATGTACCTTCAGAATTTTGAGTTATTTTTCCTTGTTTCATAAGTCCTCCAAGAGCCATTTTAAAGTAATTTTTAGATGTTTTAAATTTCTCTTTTATAATTTCAGGTGAAGTCTTATCATTATATGGCATAAAACCATTATTTAAATTTAGTTCCTGAAGAATCTTTTCTTGAAGTTCATCTCTAGCTTCAAATCTCTTTTTTCTTTGAGTTACACCTATTACACCATCTTCATATATCCTTTTAATTCTTACATTTAGTATATCTCCTGGATATATGTCAGTATAATGTTCATTTGCAAGTATTATTGCCTTGTATTTACCATCAATTGCCACTCTTATAGTTTTATCGCCACCTCTACCATAAGCAATAACTGTTACATCTTCATCAACTGTATACCCTGTTCCTATATCCATATAATCGTCTACAAAAGTTGTAGCTGCAAGTCTGCCTGTTTTATCAACATATGCATATAAAATGTATTTTTTACCCTTTAATAATTTAAACTTTTGTTCCTTTAATGGAATAAATATATCTCTTTCAAGTCCCATATCTGCAAAAGCACCAAAACTACTTTGCGAAACTATTTCAAGATATGCAAGCTTTCCTACTTGTATTTTAGGAGTTTTTAGTGTAGCTATAAGCCTGTCGCTGCTATCTCTATATATAAAAGCATTAATAGTACTATTAACTTCTATATTGTTCCCATTTAGTGAACCATTAGGTAAAAGTACTTCATTTCCCTTTTCATCTGAAAGATAAAAACCAAAGTCTACTTTTCTTGCTACCCTTAATTTATTATATTCACCAACATTTATCATAATAATCTCCTTAATTCTTAATATTAAAATTCATATTTTCAAAGATAATTCTAACATTACATTTTAATATTGTGAAGTAAATTTGTAATTATTAGACGCAATTTTTATTATAATAATATATAAGTATTTTAAGGAGAATATTTTTGAGTAAAAGTAAAAAGAACATAAAATTTTATTATGGCATACCACATGCCCACACATCTTTTTCTACTGGAAGTGGTTCTCCAGAAGATGCATATTACTATGCATATAAAAACGGTCTTGATTTTTTGGCCATTACAGATCATAATAATCATCTTGCAAAAGAAGATCCAAAATCATCAGTTTCTAAATGGAGCCTTTTAAATTCCATATGTCATAAATTTAATAAGAAATATAGTAATTTTTTAGCAGTGAAGGGTTTTGAAACAAAAACTATATATGGTGATATAAATGTAATTAACCCATATAATTACTTTAAGGGAACTGTTAATAATTTTAATTTTCTTGTTTTATGGATACTTAATAATCCTGATTCAGTAATTTGTATAAACCATCCACATAAAGATATTTTAAACTTAGAATTTAATGAATTATTAAACAAAGTAATAACATCAATTGAAGTTGGAAATGGTATTTATCCTGTTAAATATGTTCGTTATGATAAATACTACTATTCTCTTCTTGATAAAGGCTTTAAGCTTGGTGCTATAAACGGCCAAGACAATCACAAGCTTAATTTTGGTGATTTTGAAAATTTGACTGTTTTAATATGTAATGAATTATCCTTTGAAAATTTAATAAATTCCTTTAGAGAACGTAAAACATATTCAACTGAATCTAAAACAATGCGAATGTATTTTTCTATTGATGATATTTTTATGGGCGGAACTTTAAAGACATCAAAAAGCAGACTAAGATTTAATATATATGCCGAAGATCTTCGATTTAAAATAAATGCTATTGAAATTGTATCAAATAAAAATTTAATAGTTAAAAAAATTTCTGACATAGAATTAAATTCAATAAAATACATCTATGAACATGAAAAGAAATCTTGTGAAAACTGGTACGTAATAAGAATATTATCAGATAACTGTAAAAGACTTTCTATTAGTTCTCCAATTTTTATAGAAAACTAAAAAATCATATTGAAAAGAATTTACTTCTTTTCAATATGATTTTTTTGGTTTTTAACTCTATTTGGTTTTGCCTTTGGCTTTATTTTTATTTTTTTCTCAATTTTTGCTTCACCACTTTGATTAATATCAAAGAACCATGCAAAAAATATCACTGCTAAAAATGTAACTGCTAAATTAGCAATCATATTCATATTTCTAATAAATATTGCAACAACTATGCAAACTAAAGCTAATGATAAAGGTATATATTTGTTAACTCTAACTTTTCTAAAAATATATTTATTACAAAAATAAATAGCAACAAATAATAATAAAAATAAAACTATAAATAGTAAAACATTTAGTAAGATTGTCATATGCTCTTCACTCCAATAATATTTATAACTATTATATTAAAATATTTTTATTATTTTTTCAAGTAAACAAATTTAGTAATTTTCACAAATTATTATGAAATTAATAAAAAAAATCATTTATTATTATTAAAACTTATTTAAATCCACCATATATTTACTTGAAATATATTTTTGTAAATAATAAAATAATTATAAAAGATAAAAATAGATTTTAGAGGTGAATATTTTGGCCATAAACAATAATAATATACAACTTGACGAATTAGATCTACAAATTTTGTCTATTTTAATAAAAGACTGCCGTACACCATATTTAGAAATAGCAAGAATATGCCATGTAAGTGGTGGAACAATTCATGTCAGAATGAAAAAGATGGAAGATATGAAATTAATAAAAGGTTCAAGGATTATATTAAACCTTGCTATGCTTGGATATGATGTATGCTGCTTTATAGGAATATACGTTGATAAAACTTCATCCTTTAATTCAGTATATAAAGAAATGCAAAAAATAAACGAAGTTGTAGAGCTTCATATAACAACAGGTGATTATTCTATGTTTGCAAAAGTTATTTCAAAAAATATGACAGAACTTCAATCAATTTTACTTGAAAAAATCAATAACATAGAAGGCGTTCAAAGAACAGATACATTTATTTCATTATCACAATCAATTGATAGAAACATAACAATTTAAAATAAATGTATATTAATAATGTATATTTATTTTTTTTAAGCACACAATAATATTACAATTATAAAGGAGTGTGTTTAAATTATGAAAGTATTAGATATTATTGCACTTATTCTAGTTATAGTAGGCGCTGTTAACTGGGGTCTTATAGGATTCTTTCAATTTAATTTAGTTTCATTCTTATTTGGAGATATTACCACTATATTAAGCAGAATAATATATGCTTTAGTAGGTATTGCAGGTCTTTATGCAATTACATTTGTTGCAAAAAGCAAATACACAGATTAATTTACACCATTGTATATTTATAAAAGCTTTGGATTTATACAAAAATCCAAAGCTTTTTTATAATGAAAAATATTATAAAAAAGCCACATTAAAGTAAAAACTTATAATGTGGCTTTTTCTATATTTCCATTATTTTCAAAACATTTTTGAAAAGAATTGGTTTAATTTCATCTATATCCTTAGGTTCTTTCAATATTATTGAACTATAACAAACACTTCCTACAAGTTCAAACACCATAAATAATGCAATTTCTGCTTCTTCTTCATCCATACCATTATCTACTAAATTTTCTATAAAAAGCTTAAATATTTCTTGTATTTCCGTGTGTGTGTTACTGTCAGTATTAATAGCTGCCCTTTTAAAAAGTCCTGTTGAAAAATTCTTATTAATTAGCTTAAGCATAAGCTTATTTTTCTTAAAATATGTAATTACATAATTAATAAAAAATAATGTCTTTTCTTTAAAATTCTTAAGACCAACCTTATTCATTTCTTCTACTGCTTCATTAATAAGTTGTGCACTTTTATCAAGAATAAGCCTATCAATAATATCATACTTATCTTTAAAATATAGATAAAAGGTTCCTTTTGCTACTCCAGCCTTTTTTACTATATCATCTATAGCTGTATTATTAGCACCTTTTGTTGTAAATAATTCATATGCTGCTGAAAAAAGCATTTTTTCTTTCTTTTTTTTATTTTTCTGAACTTTTCCTTCTTCTTTATTATTTTTCAAAAACTATCATTCCTTAATATTTAAAATAATAACCTTTTTATTATAATTATATATCAATCATTAAATAAATACACTATTATTTTTATTAAGAATTCTTATTTAATTTTCTTAATTTCAGCGAATAATTCTAAAGCTGCATTTTTAGGTCCTGTTTTTTCTTGTCCTTTCACACCTAAACAAGTTTTTATTTGACCAACTTTAACATTTGCTTCATTAAACATTCCATGGAAATATTCATCTATTAATTTCTTAGTTTTTTCTTGTTTTTGTACTGGTCCAAATGGATTTGCAAAGAATGTTTCTACTAGTCCCTTTTCAGTTGTAGTTCCCTTTGCCATTCTTGCACCTGATGTAAATACTTTTTTAGCCTCTTCCTCATTTTTGAAATATTCTAACGAATGTCCATTTTCTTCCACTGGTGTATAGTTATTTGCATAGAAGAAGAAATCAACATCATATCCTTTAATAATTTCTTTATATGGTGTAATTGGCATAACAAGTCTTGCATTTGTCTTATCTGGATTCATGAATATACTTCTATCTATTTCCTTAAATGCATATCCTTGATCTAAATCGTCTAATCTTACGAAGGCTCCTATTTCTGTACCATAAGCTGTTATCTTTCCATTTTCGTGCTTAAAGTATCCCATATCATCAAATAAGGTTACCATATCTGAAATATAATCTTCACTAAGTGCTCTAAAGGCTTCTAAACTTTCTGATTTACCTGCACCACTATCTCCCATAATAACTACATTAGCTGCTTTACCATTTTTTAATGTTAAATTAACCATTGCACCATGAATTGGAAGGTAACCTTTTTTTATCATTATTAAATTATGAAGAGTTAATGACATTTTCTTCATATATCCAAAATAATCTATTTCATCAGAATGATTTATATATCCAAGCATTATATCATTTTTCTTATCATCATAAAATACAGTTTTTAATTCATCACCGTCATCTGTTGCTCCAAATACAAATATAGCATCAGGTTTTCTTCCTCTACATTCTTCTTTTCTAGCCATTTCAAAAAGATTACATAATGTAACTCCATGTTCCATAAAATCCCTGTGGAAATATATATATGTTAGTACTGTTCCAACTTTAGCAGGATAACAGAACCAGTGATCTTTGTTTATATTTATAAATTCTAAAGGATTATTCTTTACTTCCGTAAACACACCATTTCTTGTATTCTTTTTAGGATATGTTATAAAAGGAGTTTCAAGCATTATTGAATCAATAAATGGAATTGATTCAAGAGCTTCATATTCTTGTGGTACTGGCCAAATAATATTATTTATCATAATAGATGCATTACCACCTGCAGGTATTTGTCTAAATACTTTTGGAGCTAATCCTAAAACATTATTTTCAATTTTTCTATAAAGCCTTAGAACTAAATCTGAGAAAGCTGAATTTGCTTCAGTAAAACTTACAGCAGCAAGACCACTTTCAACTTTACCACCATGAATAACTGTATATCTTTCAAGTTTTCTCCAGAATAGATATATATCTTCTATTAATGAAATAAAATTATCTTTATCACCTAATACCATTTCAAATTCAGGATTATTTTCAATTATTTCTTTACTATTCATAACAGTTAAATATTTGAAAATTCTTGATAATTTATTTCTAATTTGAGCTATTTCTGAAGTTTTTAATGAATCTTGTAAAAATCTAAAGGAACTTGTTTTTCTATCCTGTGATTTTTTTAAATAAACATCCATTACTCTTCTAAAGCCTTCACTTTCTAATAAAGCTTCAAAAGTTTTACAATACTTAGTTGTAAAGTTAATAATTATTTTGTCATTACTCATTGAAAATTCTTTTCTCATTATTTTTCCTCCTCATGAAACATCCAATATGTCAAAATTGCATTTTTACCATGTTTTTCACTACAATAAGTCTATTATACCATAGAAAATGCAATTTTCAATATATTAATTCTGCAATTTTTCTATCATATTGCAAAATTGTAGTACAAAAATGAATTATTTACATCATAAATAATTCATTAATAACTTTATATAATATTGTATTTTTTAATATATCAATTAATTCATTATTTTGTATTTTTAAAAATATTATATATGGGAGGAATAATTATGAAGTTTAAATTTAGATTTTTTAGTTTGTTATCTATAATACTTTTAGGAATTTTCACCATTTCATGTACCAGTACATCAATTTCAAATGCAGATAATTATTTTATTGCACATTATATAAATGTGGATCAAGGTGATTCCATTCTTATTCAAGTAAATAACAAAAATCTACTTATTGATGCTGGCTCTAAATCAAGCAAAAGTAGTATTATAAACTATCTTAATAAAGAAAAAATAGAAAAGTTTGATTATGTAATAGCCACACACCCTCATGAAGATCATATAGGTAACATGGCTGATATAATTAAAAAGTATCCTATAGATAACTTTTATGCTCCTAAAGTAACTCATACAAGTAAAACTTTTGAAAATATGATTGATGCATTAAAAGATAAAAATATGAAAATTAAAGTTATAAAAGAAGGAACAAATACTATTGATCTTGGCAAGGATACTACTGTAACTGTATATGCTCCTGTAAATGAAAAGTATGATGATTTAAATAATTATTCTCCAATTATAAAAATAACATATAAAAATACTTCTTTTCTTTTTACAGGTGATGCAGAAAAAATCTCTGAAAATGAAGTAATAAATAAGAAATACAATTTAAAAGCTGATGTTCTAAAAATAGGTCACCATGGTTCTTCCTCGTCAACATCTAACAATTTTTTAAATGAAGTTAATCCTTCTATTGCTGTAATATCAGTTGGAAAATATAATGACTATGGTCACCCAAATAAGGAAATAATAAATTCTCTTAAAGAAAAAAACATAAAAATATACAGAACAGATTTAGATGAAGATGTAGTTTTATACTCTAATGGTAATACTATTATAAAAAATTAAGACAGTGCATAAAACACTGCCTTAATTTACTTCATTTTCGATTTCTTCTATTGACTTTACATCACGAATATTTTCATTTAATGATTTTTCTTTTTTAAGCTTTTCTTCCTGAATATTTTTAGCTTCAATTTCTTTTAGTTCATTAATATGCTTAAACCAATTTGTTATAATGTAAAAAAGATTTACAACATCCTGTTCATTATAAAGAAGAATTTTTTCTAATTTTTCCTTTGGCATTCTAGTTAAATAATCTTTATCCTTCATAACTTTATGAAAGGTTTTAGCAAGATTAGATCCACTTATAACTTCACTTTCTCGCTCTATACCAAATCCCTTTTCTAGTTTTTTAAGGCCTATTGATCTTTTGCATTCATGCTCATATTCCTTTTGAATATCTATAGACTTATATTCTTTCTTAAAATCATATTCTATGCCGTATTTTTCAAAAAGATAATTAATAACTGTAAAATCATTGTTGCCTGAAAAAGTAACTATTGTATCTTTACCACTAGCCTTCATATTTTTAAAATACTTTTGTGCTAAATATAAAATTTCCTGACCTTCATCCTTATTTTCAATCATATATTGAGTAACCTGCAATATATGATTATTTTTATTATATACACATGCTCCAAAAACACCTATACATTTAGGCTTTTTATACACATAATGCTCTAAATCAAAAAATATCATATTTTCAGGTTTAACTTTTTCATTATTATTTAACAAAAAATCACTTTCTGAAATATCACTTACCTTTAAAGAGTTTTCTCTTATTATCACGCCTCTATCACTCTTTTCTTTTTTATTTTTGAGTACCTTGATTTTTATATAACAATTATACATATATTTTTTTGTTATGTAAATCAAAACAATTAATAATAAGAGATTAAGTCTAATTTATTTCATTAGCTTTCTTATAGTTTTTAAAAGATCATCAATTACCTCTTCATTACCTTCTTTTATATCATTAACTACACATGTTTTTACATGTTCTTCTAATATTTCCTTTGCAAATGAATTAAGTGCTGATTGAACTGCAGAAACCTGAGTTAAAATATCTGTACAATAAGCATCATTTTCAAGCATTTTTTTTATGCCTCTAACCTGCCCTTCAATTCTATTTAATCTATTAGTAAGATTTTTTTTATCTTCATTAGTCCTTTTTTTGGTTTTTACATTTTTACATTTACAGTTTTCATCCATATATAAACCTCCAAAATTTATAATTCTACTGCATCAAATCCTAAATCATCAAGTTCCTCTATTGTTTTATTTACATCCTCTTCATTAACTGATACTGTTTTATTTTCAAGGGATACTATATGTTCTATTTTTGCATCATCAAGAGCTTTATTTATTCTATCTGTACAACCACTACAATGAATTCCTTCTACTTTTAATATTTTCATAAAAATCATCTCCAAATTATAATTTTTTTGTTCTAAGCCTTAAAGCATTTGAAACAACACATACTGAACTTAAAGACATAGCAAGACCTGCAAACATTGGGTTTAATAAAAGTCCAAATGATGTATAAAAAACTCCAGCTGCTATTGGTATACCTATTACATTATAACAAAATGCCCAAAATAAATTTTCTTTTATATTAGTAATAGTTAATTTGCTTAATTTTATTGCTTTATAAACATCATTTAAATCTGATTTCATAAGCACTATACTACATGATTCAATAGCAATATCAGATCCAGCGCCTATAGATACACCTACATCAGAGACTGAAAGAGCTGGTGCATCATTTATTCCATCTCCAACCATCATTACAGTTTTACCTTTATCTTTTAATTTTAATACAATATTACTTTTATCTTCTGGAAGTACATCTGAAATGATATTTTCTTTATTTATTCCAGCCACAGATGCAATATATTCTGCAGCATTTTTATTATCACCAGTAACCATGTACACATCAATACCCATTTCCTTTAATTTAAGTATTGCATCTCTGCTGCCTTCTTTTATTGTATCAGAAATAGCAAAGCATCCATTAACTTTACCATCAATTGCCATATAAACAATTGTGTATCCTTTATTTTGTATATTAACAAGCATATCATTTAAAGCATCACAGTTTATGTTATTTTCATCCATAAAAGCTCTATTTCCAATTAATACAGGCTGTTCATTATTTTTATCAATTGCTATACTACATTTTATACCCTTCCCTGTAATATTTTGAAAGTTTGTCACATTAATATTTTTATTAATTTTATTTACATCTTCTGTTTCATTAGCTTTAGTTACTATTGCCTTCGAAAGAGGATGATCTGAATTTTTTTCTATTTCTCCTGCTATTAATAAAAATTCATTTTCTTCTATATCTTTTGTGAAAATTGTTACAACCTTTGGCTTTCCTTCAGTTATTGTTCCAGTTTTATCAAGAATTACAGTGTCCACATTATGTGTAATTTCAAGAGCTTCGCCACTTTTTACAAGTATACCATTTGAAGCTCCAAGTCCTGTACCAACCATTATGGCTGTAGGTGTTGCAAGGCCTAATGCACATGGGCATGCAATTACAAGTACTGATGTGAAAATTCTAACTACAAATGATATATCATATCCTAGTATAAGCCATACTGCAGCTGAAATAATTGAAATGGAAATAACTACTGGTACAAATATACCTGAAACTTTATCAGCAATTTTGGATATAGGTGCTTTTTTACCTTGAGCATCTTCAACTATTTTAATTATTTTTGAAAGCATAGTCTCGCTTCCTATTCTTGTTACCTTAACCTTTAAAACTCCAGAAAAATTTATACTTCCTCCAATAACTTCACTACCAACAGATTTTAATACTGGCATACTTTCACCAGTTATCATAGACTCATTAATTTCGCTTACACCTTCAACAACTATACCATCTAAAGGAACCTTTGCCCCAGGTTTTATAAGAAGAATGTCTCCCTTTTCTATATCTTCTGATTTAACTTCTATTGTTTTATCATTTTTTACAACAAGTGCAGTATCAGGAGCCAAGTCCATAAGCTTTTTAATTGCACCCTTTGTTTTTTCTTTATTTCTGCTTTCTAAATATTTACCAAGCATAATAAATGTTAATACAAGTGCAGAGGATTCATAATATAAATGATGAACATGCATAGGATTTAATGGAATTTCATAAGTTAAATAAAGACTATATATGAATGAAAATCCACTACCTATTGATACTAATGTATCCATATTAGGATTTAAATGAATAAGTGATTTAAAACCACTTATAAAGTGATTTCTTCCTAAATATAGTATTGGAATTGCAAGCAATATTTGAGTAAGTGCAAAGTTTTGTGGATACATATTCATATTTATAATATTAGGAATTGGAAGCTTTATAGAAAACATCTGTCCCATAGATACATATAATAATACTATAGATAAAGCTATTGCTATTATTAATTCTCTCTTTTGAGCTGAAATTTTATTATTTTCTTCATTATTTTCTTTTAAAGTTTCTTTCTTACCTTCAGGCTCTATTCCAAAACCAGCTTTTTTTACTTTGTTCATTATATCTTCTTGTGAAACCTTATTTTCATCATAATATATAGTCATTTTTTCTGCTACTAAATTAACTGAAGAATCTATAACACCATCTAACTTTTTTGTCACCCTTTCTACACTACTGCTACAAGCTGCACAATGCATACCTTTTATTATATATACTTCTTTTTTCAAATTACTACCTCCTTATAAAAAATATATACCCCACACGGGTATATATAGATAATATACCTATGTGGGGTATGCGTCAATTGTTATTTTAATTTTTTGAATTAAAATCATTAACTAAAGGTTTAAGTTTGGAACATATATTACTGAAGTTTTCAAATAATACTCTTTTATTAGTATCTTTATAATAAATTTCTTCAACATGTTTTAAAATATTTTCAAATCCTTTGTTTGATTTATCTAAATATATGTCAAATTTCTTTACATTATCTTTACCTTCATAGACAGTTTTTTCAATATCATCATATACAAAATCGGTACCCTTTACACATTTTTTTATGTCATCAAAAATTTCATGTGTTCCATCAACACTTTGAATACTGCCACTTAAAACGTCTTGAGAAGTTTTTAATGAAGTGTTTAATTTTTCTGTACCACTTGCTACTTCTTCTATACTTTCATTTACATTACCTACAAGTTCTTTAATTCCTTCTGCTAATTTCTTAACCTCTTCGGCAACTACTGCAAAACCTTTTCCAGCTTCCCCTGCGCGAGCAGCTTCAATTGATGCATTTAATGCAAGCAAATTTGTTTGATCTGCAATATCGGTAATTGCAGTAGCAGTATTTTTTATTTTTTCTATTGAGTCCATAAGGATTTCAAAAGTTTCATAAATTCCAGAAAAACTTTGTGATACATTATTTGAATTAGTTTCTAATTTTGAAACTTGCTCTTCTGCCATATCTACTGATTTTTCTATATTACTCTTAACACTTTTAAATTTTTCTGCTGCATTAACTACATTACCAAAAGTATTTTGCAATTCAGCTATATCATTATTTAGTGTACTATTTTTTTTATTAAGTTCTAGTATTTCTTTTTTGATCTCAATAATTTCATTTGAAGATAAAATATCCTCTTTCTTTAATGTATCATTTTGTTCTTTTATATAATCAAATATATCAACTAATATTTTTTTATCTTCATCTGTTAAATAATTTTTTTTATTAACCTCTTTAACAATATTATTATTTGTATTTTTATTATCTGTATTTTTATTTTTTTTACTCAATATACCCATAAAAATTACCTCCTAACCAAAAACTACGCAACTCATTGTTTGACTAATACCATAAAACTCTCTCATAACATTATTCCCCTTTAATATGTTTTTATATTACCATAATTTTTTTACAATATAATTAATATAATAAGAATTTTTTCTTAATTTGATAGTTAATTCTGTATTATTTTACCTTGCAAAAATCTTTTGTATATTTACTTATACATTTAAAAATCATATAATATAAATATGAATAGTATATTTTAGAAGGTGAAAAAATGTCTATAAAAATATTAGTAAATGAAATAGAAAAAAATACAGAAGAAACTTCTGCCTTTTCCTTAAAAAACATATACAAAAAAGATGCTGATATAATTATTGTAAATGGCTTTCCAATAAAAGAAGATATGATATTAAAAGATGGAGATAAAATTACCTTTATTAAAAGAGGAGAAATTCCAAAAAAAGAAGAGCTTGAAGCTCTCATGTCAAGTAGACACACTCCCAAGGTTCATGAAAAACTAAAAAAAGGCAGAATTGCCATTGCTGGTGCTGGAGGTCTTGGCTCAAATGTTGCAATTTCCCTTGCAAGAATTGGTGTAGGATACATAAAGGTTATAGACTTTGATATAGTAGAACCAAGTAATTTAAACAGGCAACAATATTTTATAAATCAAATTGGAATGAAAAAAGTAGATGCACTTAAAGATAATATAAAAGAAATTAATCCATTTATAGATTTTGAAGCTATTGATACTTTAATAACTGAAGATAACATAAAAGAACTTTTTGATAATGTAGATATTGTAATAGAAGCTTTTGATAATCCAAAATATAAAGCTATTCTTGTTAATGGAATATTATCATGTTTCAAAGATACAATAATAATATCAGGAAGCGGAATGGCAGGATATTACTCTAATAACTTAATACAAACAAAAAAAATAAATTCAAGATTATACATATGTGGCGATATGACACACGAAGCTAAAATAGGCGAAGGCCTTATGGCTCCAAGAGTATGTATATGTGCAAACCATGAAGCCAATATGGCAGTAAGATTACTCCTTAATGAATTGGATGCCTAATAACAGTCTTCAAATTCTCAGACTTACATTTTCTTGGATCACTTAAATATATTTCATGATGTTTTCTTGATTCATTAATATCCTCTTTGTATCCAGATACAATTACAAATTCATTTAATTTTTTAATTGTATCTGGCTCATTATCATAGGAACCTTTATGCATTACCTGTGCACATAGCCCTTCTTTCCACTTGTTAAATTTTACCCTATTTAAATTTAATTCAGGTTTCTTTTTACTTAAAATCAGACCTGAAAGGTAAATTTTTTTATCTGACCATTTTTTTCTGTAAATTTAACTTTTTTATTTTAATTCACATTTTTGCTATGTTTTTATGAAATTATCCACAATTATAT
>NZ_JBQHRN010000024.1:0-36035 GCF_052066735.1 Clostridium sp. HCP1S3_C6 | reverse complement strand
GATGTCTGGCAAGAGTAAATTTAACTAAATAATCCACAAAAATAAAAATTGGTAATCCGAACCATATAATTGTGGATAATTTCATAAAAACATAGCAAAAATGTGAATTAATATAAAAAAGTTAAATTTACAGAAAAAATGGTCAGATAAAAAAATTTACCTTTCAGGTCTGTATAGAAGATTGTCAACTCGACAATATACAAAATTGGTGATATAATCCTTTTAGCTGATTTTAATGATAATAAATGGAGGAAAAATATGAAGAAAGTAAGATTTATCTATAATCCATATTCTGGAGAAAATGTTATTTTGAATGAAATAGATACTGTTGTTAGTATGCATCAAGAAAAAGGATTACAGATAATGCCTTATAGAATAAATAAAGATAGCAGTATTGAGGAAGCTTTAGATGCAATTGATGATACTTATGAATACATATTAATAGCAGGTGGAGATGGTACGGTAGATTCCCTTGTAAATGCTATGATGAAAAGAAATATAGATTTACCTGTAGGAATACTTCCTGTAGGGACAGCAAATGATTTTGGTACATTTTTAGGTATTTCATCAGATGTAAAAGAGGCATGTGCTCAAATTTTAAATTCTAAGCCTAAAGCAGTAAATATAGGAAAGATTAATGATAAATATTTTGTAAATGTAGCTAGCTGTGGTCTTTTTACTGATGTGTCACAAAAAACTGACATTAACTTGAAAAATACAATAGGAAAATTAGCCTATTATTTAAAGGGATTAGAGGAATTACCAAACTTTAGAAAATTAAAAGTTAAGTTAAAATCTAAAGAAGTTAATTATGAAGGGGATATGTATTTAGTTTTGGTATTTAATGGTCAAACAGCAGGAGGATTTAAACTTGCTACTAAAGCAGATGTAACAGATGGATTTTTAGATGTAATATTAATAAAAGCTATTGCTATTAGAAATATTTTGCCTTTATTTGTGAAGATACTAAAAGGAGATCATTTAGATTCTCAACAAGTTATTTATTTTAAAACAGATGATTTGGTAATTGAATGTAATGCATCAATAGTAACAGATATTGACGGAGAAAGAGGACCTGATTTCCCACTTCATTTAAAATGTATAAAGGATGGAATGAAAGTTTTAGGAATAAAATAAGAAATATAATAATAATTATAAATAATAATATGTGTAAGGAGAGTTTTTGTGGGAATTATTTACTACATATATTTATTGTTTATAATTATTTTTTTGCTTAATCTATTAAAAAACAGTGATAAAATATCTGGAATAAAAGTAAAAGTGTATATTAAAATATCATTACTTATATTTTTTATAAGATATATTACACTTATGTTTTTTAGAATTTGTAATAGTACAAGGTATTTGTATATGCTAAAGTCAACTATTTTTATTAATGCATTAGGAATTATAATGCTTACAATAATGTTTATATATGTGTTTCTAAAGAAAAATAATATAAATTTTAAGTATAACTACTGCTTAGCATTATCATTTACAGGAGCATATTTCACATTAATTAAATTTGTAAATGTAAAGATTATATACAATGTAAATTTTGGATATGTAATTAGTGAGATTAGTAATTATTTTAAGGTTTCTTTTGCATATTTGTTTTCAATTAGTTTACTTTTAATCATATCAATATTATTTTTGGATAAAAAAAATGCAGAAACAAAAAATATAGTTGTACTTGTATTGATTTTAGCTTTTATTATATTTGAAAATATTTTATTTATGTGTGGAATTAGAATACTACCATATGTAATGATAAGTGATTTACCTTGTCTTATTTTTTTAAAGTATGTTATTAAAAAGTTACCAAAAAGTAATTAAGAATATATTTTTTATTATTTAAAAGGGCTATCTATAAAAAGTAGTTCTTTTTATAGATAGTTATTAAATAATAGTAATATAGATAATTAATTTAACCTAAAGAAAATATCTTACATATAGTGCATATTCTTTTCTGATTGAGTTTTAGGTGTATATCCCATGTTTTTAATATATTGTGCAAGTTCAATTGCTGCATTTAAATCGGAACCAAGATGAGAAGACATAAGGTAAGGAACAAGATACTGTTTCTTATTTATCTTTTTATTTATATCAAAATATTTATTTACAAATTTATCGTAAATATCTCTTGTTGGTTTACCCATTTGAGTTAAAACTCTAGGAACTACATGTTCTGGAGCAACTTTAAGCTGACCACCTATATTATGAATATATCCCTTAAAATCAGGAAGATTTGTTTAGAAGTTTTGCTGCCTCATCTACAATAGAATCTGCACTTCTTGTTTGTATAGTTCTTCCCTGGTGAAAGGTTAATGCACAAAATGAACAAGAACCATAACAGCCTCTATGACTTGTAATTGAAAATTTCACTTCATTTATAGCTGGAATGCCACCATCCTTTTTATATATTGGGTGGTATGTTCTCATATATGGAAGATTGTATGTATAATCCATTTCTTCATTTGTTAAAGGATCTTGAGGAGGATTTTGAACTAAATATCTATCTCCATGTCTTTGGATTATAGTTTTGCCACGAACAGGATCTTGTTCTAATGATTCAAGCTTAAAACTTTCGCCATATTTATTTTTATCTTTTACAACTTCCTCATAAGAAGGAACATCTTTATATGCTTCACGTATTTTATTGCAGTAAACTATAACAGCTCTATCAGGTCTATAACCACTTTTTCCACCTGGTGAATATAAATCATCATGTCTTTTTTCTTTGCAGCAGTATAGTGGTTTACCATAGAATCTATATTCCCGGAATTTACAAGAAAAGCATATTTTGGTTTGCCGAGAATTTTGAATTCTTCGACATTATTCCAATTAGGTTGTGCTATTATACCTACAGTGAAGCCTTGAGCCTCTAGAGTTCTACCAATAATAGCCCAAATGAGGGATGGTCTACATAGGCATCTCCAGTAACTATAATGAAATCTAATATATCTATATTTCTATCTATTAAATCCTTTTTACATATTGGTAAAAAGTTTTTTGCAAGTTTCATAAATTTCTCCTTTAAGTTTTATTTTTTCTTAATTTTGTTTGCTCTTAATTTAATTTTAACCTAATACTAACATAGAGATTTTTATAATACAAATAATAAAAAAATATTTACATTTTTATATGTAAGTATATATAATAATAGTGGAGTTTACAGCTAGAAGTAAAATGAATTTTTAATAAAAGGTGGTGCGAGTAATGGAGGAAGGACCTCATAGTATTGATAACCCAAAACTGAATAATCTTCTAAGAGAAAAAGCCTGCATTATTCGTACTTTCATATATTAAATAGTATGTATAATTAGGTGCCCTCTTGGAAGAACAAGGAGGAAGCATAATTATGAGAAGACTATCAATTTTTCTTTATACACAAATACTAGGCAAGAAAATTTTAGATGAATTTGGAGATCCCTTAGGAGAACTTAAAGATATTTATGTTACTACTGATGAAGGATATCCAAGGGTTATTGGTTACAAGATAAAAAAGAATGGTAACATTTCAAATTATGAATTTAGAACTATTTCAGTGAATGAAGACAATAGTGGAAGAATTATTATAAAAACAACAGGAAGTAGAGAAATACTTGCAAGGACTTATACTTATCTTTTATCAGAACATTTATTAGATAAAAAAATAGTAGATATAACAGGTAAAAAGGTAGTTAGAGTTAATGATTTAAAAATAGCTGAAATGGCTGGAGAGTTTAGAGTCATTGGAGTAGAAACAGGGGCTCTTGCAAAGTTTAAAAGAATGGGAATTCCATCAATTGGGAAAGCTATATATAAATTGTTTCATAAAGATTATGAATGTAAAATGCTTATGTGGGATGATGTTGAATCAATTGATATGGTTAATGAAAATCTTCAAAAGGAACATTCCTTTACAAAGCTTTCAGCACTACACCCAGCTGATCTTGCAGATATTTTAGAGGATTTAGATACTGGAGATAGAAAGAAGGTTTTTGAATCATTAGATGAAGATTTGGCAGCAGAAACATTTGAAGAAATAGATGATGAATATAAAGGTAGTATAATAAAAGATTTGTCAGAAACAAAAACAGCTGAACTTTTAGAAAACATGGGTAATGATGAAATTGCCGACCTTTTAGAAGAATTAGATGGTGATGAGAGAGAAAAGGTATTAGTTAACTTAGAGCAAGATGATGCTGAAGAAGTAAATGAACTTTTAAAATACGAAGATGAAGCTGTGGGAAGTATAATGACTACTGAGTATATTTCTTTTGGACTTGAGGTTACAGTAGGTGAAACAAAAGAAATATTAAAAGAAATGAATCCAGATGAAGATATTATGTACTATATATATGTTACTGATGAATCAGGAAAGCTAAAGGGAACTGTTTTGCTAAAAGACTTAATTGTCAGTGAAGATGATAAAAAACTTCAAGATATCATGGAAGATGCTGTTACTACTGTTAAAAGCGATGAAAATATTGATGAAGCAATAGAACAGGCTGTTAAATATAATTTAATATCAACTGCTGTTGTTGATAATGAAGATATAATTGTTGGAATAGTTCAAATGCAAGATATAATTGATGAGTATTTTTATCCTATTTGGAAAAAGAAAAACAAGGGAGCATAAAATTTTTTTTGTAAAGAAACTAAATGTTGACAAACCATAAATTAGGAATATAATAAAAGTATAAACCATAGTATAATACTAAGAATTAAAAACTATGAAAAAGGAAAGTAACATTTTGGAGGATTACAGAGAAAAAAGTATGCTGAGAGCTTTTTATCTATAAGAAATGTGAAGTGCCCTTTGGAGTTTATATCTGAATTAAGTAGGATTTTACGGTATCGCCCGTTATAGCGAAAGGGTATTTTATGTACCTTGCCATGAGTGAAACTATTAGATTAGTTTAAGTTAGAGTGGAACCGCGAAAATTTTCGTCTCTATGTATATAGGGACTTTTTTTTATATAAAAAATACCACTTGTTTATAATTTTTTGGAGGGAAAATAATGATTTATAATAATGCTTTAGAAATGATTGGAAATACACCAATATTAAAATTAAACAATTTAATTAGCGACAAAGATTGTGCAGATATATATTTAAAAATAGAAAAGAACAACCCAGGTGGTAGTATTAAGGATAGGGCTGCACTTGGAATGATAGAAAAAGCTGAAAAGGAGGGAATATTAAAGCCAGGAGTGACAATTGTTGAGCCTACAAGTGGTAATACAGGAATAGGACTTGCTATGATAGGAAGATTAAAGGGATATAAAGTTTTAATTGTTATGCCAGAAAATATGAGTAAGGAAAGACGTGATTTAATTAAAGCTTATGGAGCTGAACTTGTATTAACAGATGGAAGTAAAGGAATGAAGGGCGCAATTGACAAGGCTATGGAATATGCTAAAAAGGGAGGCTATTTTATTCCTCAACAATTTGAAAATGAAGCAAATACAGACAAGCATTATGAAACTACAGCAGAAGAAATATATAATGACATAAAAGATTTAGATTGTGTAATAGCTGGAGTTGGTACTGGTGGAACAATTATTGGAATAGGAAAAAAGCTTAAAGAAAAAAATGAAAATATAAAAGTTGTTGCTATGGAACCAGAAAATTCAGCAGTTTTAAGTGGAGAGAAACCGGGACCACATAAGATTCAAGGAATAGGAGGTGGTTTTATTCCTAAAATATATGATTCAAGTGTAGTTGATGAAGTATTAAAGGTTTCAGATGATGATGCAATTAAGTATACTAAAGAAATTGCATTAAAGGAAGGTATACTTGTTGGAATATCATCAGGTGCAGCAGTGTGTGCAGCAATTGAAATAGGAAAGAAACTTGGAAAGGGTAAAAAGGTATTAGCAATTGCCCCAGATGGAGGGGAAAAGTATATTTCAATGGGAATATACGATTAAAATTATGTAAAGGAGTGTAGGCTTTGTTTGAAAATTTAAATCATGCTCTTGAAAGAGTATTAGAAAATGATCCGGCTGCTAGAAATAAGATAGAGGTATTTTTGCTATATCCTTGTATTCATGCATTAATTGCTTATAGGATAGGACATTTCTTTTATAAGCATAAATGCTTTTTTACAGCAAGGCTTATATCACAAATTTCTAGATTCTTTACAGGTATTGAAATACACCCAGGAGCAACAATAGGGAAAGGTTTATTTATTGACCATGGAATGGGAGTTGTTATTGGGGAAACAGCAGAAGTAGGCGATGATGTAATGCTATATCATGGTGTAACTTTAGGTGGTACTGGTAAGCATAAAGGTAAAAGGCATCCAACTGTAGGTAATGGTGTTACAATTGGAGCTGGTGCAAAGGTCCTTGGACCAATAAAAATTGGAGATAATGCAAAAATAGGTGCTAATGCTGTTGTGTTAAAGGAAGTACCAGAAGGTGCTACTGCAGTTGGAGTTCCAGCTAAAAATATATTACGAACAACTGCTACTATTATTGAAATTGATGACTTTAATGGAAAGAGACAATTTATCTATAACGATATGGTAATATAGTTTTATATGTAATGTTTTTGATTTAGAGAAAATTTAGGAGTAAGTAATGAACAAATTCTACAAATAATAATTTGAATACCTTAAATAAAGAATTTTCTTATTTGGGGTATTCTTTTTATGTAAAGAATATTATAATAAAATAGGTTGCTTTTAAGCAATAAACATTTTTAAGGTAGGTGTATTATTAAAATGTTGTCACCAGGAATTGCAAAAATAATTGAAATATGTCCAAATAGTATAAAAATTTTTATGGCTAAAAAAATTATGCTTGGCTATTTAAAAAAATATGCAAATATAAAGATTGAAGGTTTAGAAAATGTTGAAAAATATGAAGGTCCTAAGATATTCATATGTAATCATTTGAGCAATTCAGATGGACTTATTTTAAGTGAAATATTAAAAGAAAAATATAATCCATACTTTGTAGCAGGAGTAAAGCTATCAAATGATCCAATTACTAATCTTGGTTCTGAACTTGTAAGGCGTATACAAATAAAACCTAATTCTGCTGATAAGGAAGCCATAACTACTATGGTTAAAGCAGTAAAATCAGGTGAAAATCTTTTTATATTTCCAGAAGGAACTAGAAGTAGAAATGGAGCTATGGGAGAAGGAAAAAAAGGAATTTTGCTTCTTGCAAGGCTTACAAAAGCTACTATTATCCCAATTGGAATAACAGGAACAGAAATACTTCTTCCTATTAGCAAAACTGGAGATATGGGTGGTGAAACATGGCATAATGCTGATGTAAATATTAAATTTGGAGAAGCTGTAACTTTACCTAAAAGAAACAAAGAACAAGAAAAACATGAATATGAAGACGAATGTATGAATGTTTTGATGGGAGGAATTGCTAGATTATTGCCTGAAAGCTATAGAGGAGTATATAAATAATGAAGGCAAAAACAAAAAAAATATTAAATATTTTAAAAGAAACTTATCCAGATGCTAAATGTGAATTGAATTATGAAACTCCATTTCAACTTTTAATAGCAACTGTGCTATCAGCACAGACTACAGATAAAAAAGTTAATGAAGTTACAAAAGATTTATTTAGTAAATATCCTGATTTAGATTCTTTTTTAAATATAACTAGCGATGAATTAGAAGAGAGAATAAAAAAGATAGGTTTATATAGAAACAAAACTAAAAATATATTAATGATGGTTAGACAAATTAAAGAAAATTTTAATGGTGAAGTACCAAATACTATGGAAGGTATAACATCTCTTGCAGGTGCAGGCAGAAAAACTGCAAATGTTGTGCTTTCTAATGCATTTGGGGTACCATCTATTGCTGTGGATACTCATGTTTTCAGAGTATCAAATAGAATAGGACTTGCACATTCAGAAAATGTCCTTGAAGTAGAAAAGCAGCTTCAAGAAGAAATAGATAAAAGTGAGTGGTCTCATGCACATCATCTTTTAATATTTCATGGAAGAAGATGTTGTATAGCAAGAAAACCTAAATGTAGTGAGTGCCCTATTTCTGAATATTGTGAGTTTTATAAAGATTTAAAGTAGAATTTTGCTATTCCACATGTATTAAAAAATTTTGATAAAGTGGTACTTATAACTTTAGGTTTTTATAATATAATATTTTTAGAAAATAGTATATATAATTGCGGAGGATTTTTTATGATGAAAGTTGGCGTTATAATGGGAGGAATTTCTTCTGAAAGAGAAATTTCATTTCAAAGTGGTAAGGCAGTAGTTGAGAATTTAGATAAAAATAAATATGAAGTTGTTGAAATTGCAATAGATAAGAAAGAAGATATTGTAAACAAAGTAAAAGGAATAGATTTTGCACTTCTTGCACTTCATGGTCAATTTGGTGAAGATGGAACAGTTCAAGCGGTATTTCAAACACTTGGAATTCCTTATTCAGGATGTGGCCCTTTAAGCAGTGCTGCATGTATGGACAAAGATATGACAAAAAGTCTATTAAAGGCAGCTGGTGTTAAAACTGCACCTTGGATTAATATAAGAAAAGGTGAAGAAATAGATTATGATGCAATTGAAAAAATGGGCTATCCTGTAGTTGTTAAACCAACACATGGAGGTTCAAGTGTAGCTACATTTATAATTAAAGATAAAAAAGACATTAAACATGCTGTTGAAGAAGGATACAAGTGGGATAAAGAAGTAATGATAGAAAAATTTATCAAAGGTGATGAAATTACTTGCCCAATGCTAGGAAATGAAATGTTCCCGGTAATTGCTATAAAACCAAGTAAGGAATATGAATTCTTTGATTATACAGCTAAATATGCAGATGGTGGCTCAGAGGAAGTTGTGGTCAATCTTGATGAAAAGCTTAATAAAGTTGTGAAAAAAATGGCTTTTGACACTTATAAGGTTTTAAAATGTGAAGTTTATGCAAGAGTTGATATGATTGTAACTCCAGAGGGAATTCCTTATGTTCTTGAGGTAAATACACTTCCTGGAATGACTCCAAATAGTCTTTTCCCTAAGAGTGCAAAGGGAAAGGGAGTAACTTATAGTGAACTTTTAGATTTAATAATAGAAGGTTCTCTTAAGGTTTGTAGGTAGCTTAAAGAATGGGTGTTGTATTAGTAGTTGAAGTTATGCTAATACAATACTCTTATTTTTTTCTTATGATTATATTAATGATTATTGCATATAGTAATAATATATTTTAAATTGGAGATTAAGTATATGAAAGATATTAATAGTATAATTAATAAAGCTAAAAATCATCAAAAGTATATAAATGGAGCAAGTAAAACAAAAGCGTCAGCTATTATTATACCTTTAATAAATATAAGTGGCGATGTAAATGTTTTATTTGAGGTAAGATCAAAAAAACTTAAAAGTCAGCCTGGGGATATATGCTTTCCGGGAGGAAGAATTGAAAATGGTGAAACAGCAATTTGTGCTGCCAAAAGAGAATTATATGAGGAACTTGGAATTGATGAACACAATATTGAAATTATAAATGAACTAGATACTTTTGTTAGATATGATGGAATGATTATTCACCCTTTTTTAGGAATAGTTAATTCAAATGTAAATGTTAAATTATCACCTAATGAAGTAGATCATTATTTTTATGTCCCTATAGAATATTTTATTAAGAATAAACCAGAAAGATATTACAGTGATATATTAGTTAAAAGAAAATCTGATTTTCCCTTTGAAAGAATAAATGGAGGTGAAAATTACAAATTTAAAACTGGAATATATGAAACTTTATTTTACAAATATCAAAATTATAATATATGGGGTATAACAGCTGCAATATTGAATAATTTTTTAGAGATTATATAAAGTTATCACCAAAAAAAATATTATTAATACTATAAAATAGTAATAATATTTATGGGGTAATTATGCAAAATAAAAACAATAAAAGTTTATTTGGAGTAGATATAAATGAATACACTAAGAATGTAAATTTTGCTATTCTGACAACAAAAATAGATTTTTTATATTTACGTTCTTCTGGTTCTGGTTCTGGTAGGTTTAGGATAGATAGAAAATTTTTAGAGTATGCAAATAATGCACGTAATTATGGTATTCCTGTTGGAGCATATCATTATGCACTTCCATCAAGTGATTTGTCTACTGCAGATTCTCAATGTGATGATTTTATAGAAATATTACAAATAGGGTTTGGACAAAAAGATTATGGTGATTTGTTTCCAACATTAGATGTAGAGGCTCCTGTAGAAAAGACAATATCTACAAAAGTATTAGTAGAGTGGATAGAAAGGTTTAAAAATAGATTCGAAAAGAAAACAAGAAGAAAACTAATGCTTTATACAGGAGCTTTTTTTATTGACTTATATGATAATTTTTTTGTTCAAGGAAGAGGATATCCATTGAAAAGTATGCCTCTTTGGATAGCAATGTATACAAATATTCCAGGCAATCCACCGTACCCAAAGAACCAAGGTGGTTGGACTAGATGGAGGATATGGCAATTTAGTGAGAATTTAAGAATTCAGGGAATAGATAGTTTAGTAGATGCTAATTGGGGACCTGATAATTTATCATTATTAACTCAACCTGAAAATGTTACAGGCTTTAATGTTAATAATGTAGAAGGAAATAAAATAAACCTTACTTGGAATAAGGTTAAAAGTTCAGATCTTTTAGGATACAATATATTTGTAAATAATTACTATGTAGCAACTTTAGAACCTAATGATACTTCTTATACATTAAATAGAAGCAATTTTAGTGCAAAAACCTTAAATATTACAATAGAGGCTTTTGATAAAGATGGTGAAACATCTAAGACTAGAGCAAAAGTTACAATTTAAAGAATTATGAAATAAATATAATAAAAAATGTTTTTGTGTAGAAAAAAGAAGAAGTATATTGTAATATAAGAGGGATAAAGTTAAAAATAAACAAAGGGTGAGTGACTGGTGAACAAAAATAATAGAAATATATTTATTGTATCTATAATAGTAATTACTATAATATCTATAACTGCATATTTATTATACATTAAATCTAGTAAAGCATTATTACAAGAATGGAATAATAAAATATATAATGGAGTTACTATAGGCAATATTGACGTTAGTGGAAAAAGTGAACAGGAAGCTTATAACTTAGTTCAGGATAAACTTATAAATGAACTTAATCATAAATCTATAGTATTATCTATGGATGATACTATAATTCGATATGAATATAAAGATTTTAATGTAAAATACAAAATAGATGAAGCTGTTTCAGAGGCTTTGATATATGGAAAGAATCTTTCAATATATAAGCAAAAGAAACTTATAAAAAGTAACAGTAAAAAACATGAGATATCATTAGATATGGAATGTGACAATGATAGTATTAGTAAAGTTATTAATAATATTAAAAAAGAAATAGAACAGGAACCACAAGATGCAAAAATTAATATTGTTGATAATAAAATTGTTATTGAAAAAGAGAAAATTGGCATAAAAATAGATGATAATGCTCTTATAAATGACATAAATAATGGCTTAAATTCTGATATGTCAGAGGATACAATGGTTGAAGTAAAAACAATAGAAGAAGAACCTTCTATAAAATCTGAAAACATTGCTAAAATAAAAAATAAAATGTCTTCTTTTTCAACAGATTATTCATCATCTGATTATAATAGAGCATATAATGTGGAACTTGCTACATCATTAGTTAATGGAACTATTTTAATGCCAGATGAAGTGTTTAGTTATTCAGAAGTAAGTCAAAAGGGAATTGGAAGATATAAGGATGCACCTGTATATATAAATAACAAAGTTGAGCAAGCTGAAGCTGGAGGTATATGTCAAGTATCAACTACATTATATAGAGCTGTTATGAAAGCTAATATAAGATCAGTAGAAAGGCTTAATCATTCATTGCCTGTAGGCTATGCAAAACTTGGTTTAGATGCCACAGTAGCATGGGGAAGCATAGATTATAAGTTTAAAAATCCATACGATTTTCCTATATATATACAAGGAATAGCAGATGGAGGAACTGTTACATTTAACATATACGGAGATGTAGATGCACTAGATGGAAAAACATATAATATGGAAAATGAGATAGTAGAAACAATAGAACCTAGTGTGAGTTATATTGATGATCCAGAACTTACAGTAGGAACTGAAATTACTGATACATACGGAAATACTGGTTATAAAGTTAAATCATATCAAATAACATATGAAAATGGCGTTGAAATAAATAGGGAATTAGTAGCTACAGATAATTATGCAGCTACAGAAACAATTATAAGAAGAGGTACTAAAGTTATAGAAAATCAAAGTGATTCTCAAAACCAAGTGCAGCAGAATAATACACAAGATCAAAATAATCAAAACACAAATAGTACAGACCAAGGTGCACAAGATGTAAATAATATAAAAAATACTTTAGATAGTAATGACAACAAAGTTATTACAACACCTTGAACATAATAATTATATTTTTCTAGTATTATATGATATTATATTTTTATAATACTAACACTAATTTTTAGTAAAAGGTGATGTGTAAATTGAAGAGAGTTATGAAAAAAATACTAATGAGGCTATTGTTTATAATAATTATTTTAGGAGTAATATTTGGTATTGCTTTTATAGTATACGAAAAAACACTTAATAAATCATTGTCACAATTTGATGGGAAAATTTATTATGGTGTAAGTGTTGGTGGAGTAGATGTAGGTGGCAAAACAGAAGCTGAAGCGGTACTTGCGGTAAAAACACAACTTGTAAATAGCCTTGAAAACAAGATAATTGAATTAAGTGTAGAGGATTCTAAATTTACTTATAGTTATAAAGATTTCAATATGGATTATGGTGTAGAAAAAGCAGTAAGTGAAGCTATAAAGTATGGAAAGGATTTTTCGGTAGAAGAGAAAACAAAATTAGTAAATAAGATGTTAGGTGAAGAACATAATATTTCATTAGAAATTAAGGCAGATGATGATGCTTTAAAAGAAAAGGAAAATGAAATAAAGAAAAAAATAGAAAGAGAACCTGAGGATGCTATAGTTCAAATAGAGGATGGTCAGGTGAAAATAATCAATGAAGTAATAGGGTTATCTATTGATGATGATACTTTTTGCAGTAGCATTAATGATTCATTAGATGATAAGGATTATGAAATATCAAGAATTAATATTTCAACTAAGAAACAAAATCCAGATATATTAGCTTCAGATTTGCAAAGAATCAATAGCAAAATAAGTACATATACTACAGGATATTCATCAGTAGACGATAATGTAAAGTATAACATAGAAAAGTCATCTAACCTTATTAATAAAAAATTATTAATGCCTGGAGAAGAATTTAGTTTTAATTCTTCTGTAAAAGATGGAGATTATAAAGATGCAAAGATAAAAATAAAAAATTCGGATTTTGATGTTTTTGCAGAAGGAATATCTCAAGTGAGTACTACTCTTTACAGGGCTGCTATGAAATCTCATTTAAAGTCAGAAGAAAGACATAGTAGTAATTATCCAGTATCATATGAGGCAGTTGGAATGGAGGCAATATCAGATTTAAGCAATAATGATTATAAATTCAAAAATACATATGATTTTCCTATATATATAGAATCTTTTACTGAAGGACAGTATATAACTGTTAATTTATATGGTGATTTACAGGGGTTGAATGGTAAAACTTATGATATACAAAATGAAATAATAAAACAGATAGATCAAAAAAACACATATGTTGATGCTCCTGATCTACCTTTAGGTACAGAAGTTACAGAATATGAGGGTAATCCTGAATATGTAGTGAATTGTTATCTAGTAACTTATGATAATGGAACAGCAGTTAACAAGGAACTTATATCAACAGATACATATGAGCCTAATGATAAAATTATTAAAAGGGGTACAAATGCTAATCCACCTATTGATCCAAATATACAAAACAATACTGATGCTACTAATAATAATTTGCATAAACCAAATGATCAAACACAAAATAATCAAGTACCAAATGTTAATGCAGGTCATTAATTAATATATTTAAATTTTGACTATTAATATAATTTTGTAGTAATATGATAAAATAAGTATGTATACATTTGGAGGGATAGATTTGAATTTTAATATAGTTCTTTATGAACCTGAAATACCACAAAACACAGGGAATATAGCAAGAACTTGTGTATTAACAGATTCAAAATTACATTTAATAAAACCATTAGGATTTGAATTAGATGAAAAGCACTTAAGAAGAGCAGGTCTTGACTATTGGAAATATTTAGATCTTGAGGTTCATGAAAGTTATGAAGATTTTATGAAAAAATATGGAGATCAAAAAATATATTTAGCATCTACACATGGGTCAGAATATTATGATGAAGTTCATTTTAAGCAAGGAGATTTTATAATGTTTGGAAGGGAATCATCTGGAGTTCCTGAAAATGTTCATAATGCACATGAAAATATACGTGTGCCAATGATAAAAAGTAGTGATAGAAGCTTAAATTTATCAAATACTGTAGCCATTGCCATATATGAAGGATTAAGGCAAATAGGATTTCCTAATATGAAATAAAGTAGAGAGGTCAAAATAATGAAAAAAATTAAGATTATTACAGATACTACAGCGGACTTACCTAAGGAAGTTTTAGAAAAATACAATATTGATGTTATGCCTCTTATGATTAATTTTGGAGAAGAAAGTTATTTAGATGGAGTTGATATAACTACAGATGAAGTATTTAAAAGAATACAAGAAGGAGATGTATTTCCTTCAACAGCTCAAGTTACTCCAAGTAGATTTGAAGAAAGATTTAATAAGTATTTAGATGAAGGATATACAGTTATTGCAGTTCTTATGTCTTCTGCAATGAGTGGTACATATCAATCTGCTTGTATTGCAAAAGATATTATAGGATCAGATGATATACATGTTATAGATTCGTATCTTGTATGTGCATCTTTAGGAGTTCTTGTTATTAGAGCTGCAAAATTAGTTGAACAAAATCTAACTCCTGAAGAAATTGTTAAAGATTTAGAAGAAACAAAAAAGAGAATTGACTGTTCTATAAGCTTTGATTCCTTAGATAATTTAGTTAAGGGAGGAAGAATATCAAAAACAGTAGGAGTTGTTACAGGAATACTTGGAATAAAAATTATTTTGGACATTACTGATGGTATTATGGTTGTAAAGGATAAAGTACGTGGCAGTAAAAAAGCTGTAAAAAGATTACTTGCTGATGTGGAAGCTGCTGATTTAGATAAATCATTGCCAGTTATAATTATAAATGTTAATATGGATGAAATAGTACAGCCACTAAAGCAATATATGACAGATAATAATATAGAATATATAGAATCAACAGTTGGATCAACTGTTGGAATCTATTCTGGTGATAAAGCTGCTGGAGTGTTCTTTGCAAAGAATAAATAAGTTTTTTATTTAAGGAAATGATAAAAATAATTCATTTCCTTAAATTTATTATGTATCTTTTGCAAGTTTTTTGAAAAAAAACGTTAAAATTAAAAAAAAATATTAATAAAGGCTTTAAAAGTTTTAATTTCTGTTTTATAATAATACTTGTGGGACGTTACAAGACAGCAGGGACATAAAATGTCCAAGGGAGTGTTGAAGTTGCAGGAAATATTAAGATTACAAATGAAAATAGTTCCTGAACTTGTTGAACTACTTGAAAAAAGATATAACATACTTAGGACAATATATTATAAGCAGCCTATAGGAAGAAGAGTTTTAGCAAATGATTTGAGTTTAGGTGAAAGAATTGTTCGAACAGAAATTAATTTTTTAAAAGAACAAGGGCTTATAGAAATTAATACTCCAGGAATGACTGTTACTAAAGATGGAGAAAATTTAGTGAATGAACTTCAAGAGTTTATTCATGAAATTAGAGGACTTTCTAACATAGAAAAGAAAGCTAAAAAATTTTTAGGATTAAAAAAAGTTATTATTGTTCCAGGAAATACAGATGAAAATCCAACAATACTAAAAGATATTGGAAAAGCTTGTGCTAATTACATAAAAGAAATATTAAAAAGTAATAGTATAATAGCATTAACTGGAGGAAGTACTATAAAAGAAGTAGTTGAAGCATTTCCAAGAGTTAATTATTTATCTGATATCCTTGTTGTTCCAGCAAGAGGTGGCATGGGTAGAAAAGTTGAAACTCAAGCAAATACACTTGCAGCATCTTTTGCAAAAAAATTAAATGGCTCATATAAGCTTCTACATATTCCAGAAAATCTTTCGCCTGAAATATTAGATACATTATTAAAGCAACCTGAGGTAAGTGAAGTAATTGCAAGTATACAAAGTGCTGATATTCTTATATATGGGATTGGTAATGCAATTGAAATGGCAGAAAAGAGAGGTACATCAAAAGAAGAAATTGAAAAACTTAAAAATTTTGGAGCAGTAGGAGAAGCTTTTGGTTGTTATTTTGACAAAGAGTCTAATGTTATATCACATGCTACAACTGTAGGAATTAATATTTCTAAAGTAAAATCAATTAATATGAATATTGCAGTAGCAGGTGGGAAAAATAAAATAGAATCAGTTATTTCTATTATGAGAAATAACAAAAATGGCATCCTTGTAACAGATGAAGCAATAGGTAAAGGCATTGTAAGATGTTTTGAGGATTACAAATGTTAAGATGTTATAAAAATTTTTTTTATAAATAAATTAATTAAACAATTATCTTTAGGAGGTATTTTTTAATGGCAAATGTAAAAGTAGCAATTAATGGTTTTGGACGTATTGGACGTCTTGCATTCAGACAAATGTTCGGAGCAGAAGGATATGAAGTTGTTGCAATCAACGACTTAACTAGCCCTAAGATGTTAGCTCACTTATTAAAATATGATTCAGCTCAAGGTAAATATGCTTTAGCAGATAAAGTAACTGCTGGAGAAGATTCTATCACAGTTGATGGAAAAGAAATCAAAATATATGCAAAAGCTGATGCTAAAGAATTACCATGGGGAGAAATCGGAGTAGACGTTGTACTTGAATGTACTGGATTCTATACTTCAAAAGCAAAAGCAGAAGCTCACATTCAAGCAGGTGCTAAGAAAGTTGTTATTTCAGCTCCAGCTGGTAATGACCTTCCAACAATTGTTTACAGCGTAAACGAAAAGACATTAAAAGCTTCAGATACAGTTATTTCAGCTGCATCTTGTACTACAAACTGCTTAGCTCCAATGGCTAACACTTTAAATAACTTAGCTAAGATTAAGAAAGGATACATGACTACAATCCATGCTTACACTGGAGATCAAATGACTCTTGATGGACCACAAAGAAAAGGTGATTTAAGAAGAGCTAGAGCTGCAGCTGTTAACATAGTTCCAAACTCAACTGGAGCTGCTAAAGCTATCGGATTAGTTATCCCAGAATTAAATGGTGTATTAGATGGATGCGCTCAAAGAGTTCCAGTTCCAACTGGTTCATTAACTCAATTAATAGCTATCGTTGATGGAAAAGTAACTGAAGAAGATGTAAACAATGCAATGAAAGCTGCTCAATCTGCTTCATTTGGTTACACTGAAGAAGAATTAGTTTCTTCTGATATCGTAGGAATCACTTATGGTTCATTATTCGATGCAACTCAAACAAAGGTAATGGACATGGGAGATGGAACAACTATGGTTAAAGTTGTTTCTTGGTATGATAACGAAAATTCATACACTAGCCAAATGGTTAGAACTATCAAATACTTCGCTGAATTAGCATAGTATTTATTATAATTGGATATGAATGCTTAAAATAGCACTCTTATAAGATCCAAGAAAAGGTCCGGTCTCTAAGGTATACTTATAAGACCGGATTTTTTTTAAAAATATAAAATTATGAGGTGAATTTAATGAGCTACAATAAGAAGACTGTTGAAGATATTGAAGTAAAAGGTAAAAAAGTATTAGTTAGATGCGATTTTAACGTGCCATTAAAAGATGGAGTTATTACAGATTTAAATAGATTAAATGGAGCTCTTCCAACTATACAATATTTAGTAAAGAATGGAGCTAAGGTTATACTTTGCTCACATATGGGTAAACCAAAGGGAGAACCAAAACCAGAATTATCTTTAGCACCTGTTGCTAAGAAATTAAGCGAAATGCTTGGTAAAGAAGTAGTATTTGCTGCTGACGACAATGTTGTTGGAGAAAATGCAAAGAAAGCAGTAGCTGCTATGAATGATGGTGATGTTGTATTACTTGAAAATACAAGATATAGAAAAGAAGAAACTAAAAATGGAGAAGAATTCTCTAAAGAATTAGCATCTCTTGCAGAAGTATTTGTTAATGATGCTTTTGGTACTGCACACAGAGCTCACTGCTCAACTGTAGGAGTAACTGATTATATAAAAACTTGTGCTTGTGGATACTTAATTCAAAAAGAATTAAAATTCTTAGGAAATGCTGTTGAAAATCCAGTAAGACCTTTCGTAGCAATTCTTGGAGGATCAAAAGTATCAGATAAAATTAATGTTATAAACAATTTACTTGAAAAAGTTGATACATTAATTATTGGTGGTGGAATGGCTTATACATTCTTAAAAGCACAAGGATATAGCATAGGAACTTCTTTATGTGAAGATGATAAAGTAGATTATGCAAAAGATATGATGAAGAAAGCTGAAGAAAAAGGAGTTAAATTCTTATTACCAGTAGATCATAGAGTTGCTGCTGAATTTAAGGATGTAGCTGCTACAGTAACTGAAGGTCAAGATATTCCAGAAGGAAATATGGGATTAGATATAGGACCAAAGACTGAAAAGTTATATGCTGATGCTGTTAAAGATGCAAAGACAGTTGTTTGGAATGGACCAATGGGAGTATTCGAATTTGAAAACTTCAATAAAGGTACAATAGCTGTTGCTAAGGCTATGGCAGATTCATCTGCTACTACAATAATTGGTGGTGGAGATTCAGCTGCAGCTGTAAATACTTTAGGATTTGGAGATAAAATGAGCCACATTTCAACTGGTGGTGGAGCTTCTCTTGAATTCTTAGAAGGTAAGACTTTACCAGGTATTGCTGCTTTAAACGATAAGTAATTTGATTTTTAAGAGTAGAATATAATTTTATTCTACTCTCTTTAAACAATATTTAATAAATTATGAGGTGAAAAAAATGTCAAGAAGACCTGTTATTGCTGGTAACTGGAAAATGAACAAAACTCCAGAAGAAGCTGTAAAAGTAATAAATGAATTAAAACCATTAGTAAAGGATGCTGAAGCAGAAGTAGTTATATTCCCTACATTTGTATGTTTAGATGCTGCATTAAAAGCTGCTGAAGGGTCAAATGTAAAAATAGGTGCTCAAAATATGCACTTTGAAGAAAGTGGAGCATTTACAGGAGAAGTTGCTCCAGGTATGCTTGAAGCTATGGGAGTTGAATATGTAATATTAGGACATAGTGAAAGAAGAGAATACTTCAATGAAACTGATGAAGCATTAAATAAGAAAGTTAAAAAAGCTTTTGAACACAATATAATACCAGTTCTTTGCTGCGGAGAAACTCTTGAAGAAAGAGAAAATGGTACAACTAATCAAAAAGTTGGATACCAAATAAAAGCTGACTTATGTGGCTTAACAAAAGAACAAGCTGAAAAAGTTATTATAGCTTACGAACCAATTTGGGCTATAGGAACAGGAAAAACTGCAACTAAGGAACAAGCTAATGAAACAATAGCAGCAATAAGAGCTGTTGTAGCTGAAATGTTTGGAAAAGAAGTAGCAGATAAAGTTAGAATCCAATATGGTGGATCTGTTAAGCCAAATACAATAAAAGATCAAATGGCTATGTCTGATATAGATGGAGCATTAGTTGGTGGAGCAAGCTTAGTAGCTGATGATTTTTCTAAAATAGTTAATTTCTAATAGTAGTATTAATAGAATGTTATTAAATTGTTAAATAAAATTTAATAATGTTCTATTTTTTTACACTTTTGATTTAAATGTTTACATTTTTGTAACTAATATGTGTTTACTATTATTTGAAAATGTGTAATAATATATTTAGAGATAAAGCTTATAGGAAAATATATTAAAATAGGGAGTGGGAAAATGAATAGAAAATCAATTGCAGCATTGGTTATTACTGCACTTTTAGTTTGTGCTCCTTTTGGTTTTACTAAGTCAATTCAAGCAGCTGATGATACTCCATACTGGACATTAGAAGTTCAAAGTTGTATGGATAGCACTGATTCAAATACTGAATTTATTACAGGGGATTATAATGGTGATTCAATTCAAGATGTTTATGCTATAAAGAAAAATGGTGAAAGTGGCAAAACTGAAATAAGAATTATAAATGGTAAAGATAATTATCAAAGTTATTTATTAGAAACTGCAATCGTTTTAAATAACACCGATTATAATTGGGATTTTAAACTTGCAGATTATAATAATGATGGAAAATTAGATTTATATGCAATATATAGAAATGGTGCTAGTGGTAAAACAGAGGTACACATATTAAACGGTGCCGATAATTATCAAAGTTATTTATTAAGTACTACTGTTAATATAGGTCATACATCAGATAGAACAAGATATGATTTTGAAGTTGGTGATTATAACAAGGATAATGTACCGGACTTGTATATGATTAACAAAAAGGGTGCTGATGGTAAAACAGAAGTACATGTATTTGATGGTAAGGATAATTTTCAAACATTCTTATTACAAACTACTACAACATTACATCAAACTAATGGCAGCTGGGATTTTAAACTTTCAAATTATAATGATGACGATAAATTGGACATACTTGCTATAAATAGAAAAGGAAAAAATAATACAGAAATACATGTATTAAATGGAGCTGATAATTTTCAAAGCTTTACAAATCAGTTAGAAACACCATTAGAAAAATCTGATTCTAATGTTGAGTTTTCAGTAAAAAGAGATAGCAAAAATAGGTCACCATTATTTGTAATAAAAAGAAATGGGGCAAATAATAAAACAGAAATACATAAGATGTCTTTAACAAATGAGCAGGAAGAAAAGAGACAAGCTGTTGTAGATGAAGCATTATATTGGGAAGGAAAGATACCATATTATTTAGATTCAGTAATATCTACACAGAAACTTGACAAGAATATATCTCCTGCATATATGGATTGTGCTGATTTTGTTTCATCAGTATATTATACAGTTCTTGATGTAAAGATAGGTACTTGGACTGGCGAACAAAAAAATGCTGGAGTAGAAGTGGACAAGTCATTAGCTTTAAAGGGTGATTTTAGTAACTTGAAAAAGGGTGATATAATTATCTTTAATTTTGAAAATCCAAATAATCCAGATGGTGAACATGTTGGAATGTATATAGGTAATGGTAAATTTATTCACGAATCTGGAACAAATGCGAACTCTGGTAATGTAAAAATAAGTAATTTAGATAATAATTTTTATGGACAAAATATAATGACAATTAGAAGAATTATTAATGAATAATATTAGAAGGAGCCACACTTTTAAATAAGTTGTGGCTTTTTTTAAATTCAATATTTGTATTATATTATTATAAATGCATAAATAGGAGGGAAAAATGAATAAAAATTATAACCCAAATGGATGGCAGAACAATAGTAATAATTATATCAATAGCCATTGGAGTTGCTGGTGGTTTTATTGATAGATATGATATTACTAGGAAATAAATTATATATTAGTTTATTTCTTTAAAGTAGCAGAAAAATAATTATTGTAGTATAATAAAACCTAGTAAATAATTAAAAAGTAAATTTGGAGGTAATTATGTCTAAGAAACCTGTAATGTTAATGATATTAGATGGATTTGGTATTGCTGCTAAATCAAAAGGTAATGCTGTGTCTATCGCTAAAAAACCCAATATTGATAAGCTTTTAAAGGAATATCCACATACTGAATTACAAGCAAGTGGTATGGCTGTTGGTCTTCCTGAAGGTCAAATGGGAAATTCTGAAGTAGGTCATTTAAATATTGGTGCTGGAAGAATAGTATATCAAGAATTAACAAGGATTACTAAATCAATTGAAGATGGAGATTTCTTTAAAAATGAAGCTTTACTTAAAGCTATGAAAAATGCAAAAGAAAATAATTCAGCACTACATATAATGGGACTTTTATCTGATGGTGGTGTGCACTCTCATATAAATCATTTAAAAGGATTATTGGAGTTTGCCAAAAAAGAAGGATTAACTAAGGTATATGTTCATGCATTTATGGATGGAAGAGATGTTCCACCTTCTTCAGGACTTGATTATATTCTTCAAACTGAAAATATGATGAAAGAAATTGGTATTGGTAAAATAGCTACAGTAAGTGGTAGATATTACGCAATGGATAGAGATAATAGATGGGAAAGAGTAGAACTTGCATATAATGCTTTAGTCCTTGGAAAAGGTAATACTGCTACATCTGCTACATCTGCTATAGAAAATTCATATAAGGATCAAAAAACAGATGAATTTGTAGTTCCATGTGTATTATTAGAAGATGGAAAACCAACTGCTAAAATAAGCAATAATGATTCTGTCATATTCTTTAATTTCAGACCAGACAGAGCTAGAGAAATAACTAGAGCAATAAACGATCAAGATTTTACTGGCTTCAAGAGAGATAACTTAAATTTAGTTTTTGTTACAATGACTCAATATGATAAGACTTTAGAAGGAGTTAATGTGGCATTTAAACCTCAAACTCTTGTAAATACATTAGGTGAGTACGTATCAAGTAAGGGATTAAAGCAACTTAGAATTGCTGAAACTGAAAAATATGCTCATGTAACATTCTTCTTTAATGGTGGAGTAGAAAAAGAAAATCCAGGAGAAGAAAGAGCTTTAATTTCATCACCTAAGGTGGCAACATATGATTTAAAGCCTGAAATGTCTGCATATGAGGTTACAGATGAATTATTAAAGAGATTAGATGAAGATAAATATGATATGATTATATTAAATTTTGCAAATCCAGATATGGTTGGACATACAGGAATTGTTGAAGCTGCAGTTAAGGCAATTGAAGCAGTTGATGAATGTGCAGGAAAAGTTATAAACAAAGTTTTAGAAAAAGATGGAACAGTATTTGTTACTGCAGACCATGGTAATGCAGAAATAATGATAGATGAAAAGACTGGAAATCCATTTACTGCTCATACAACTAATCCAGTTCCATTTATTTGGGTTGCAAATGATATAAATGGTAGAAGTTTAAATACAGGAAAACTTGCAGATATAGCACCAACTATGCTTGAAGTTATGGGTGTTGATACTCCAAAAGAAATGACAGGTGTATCTTTAATAAGAAAATAGTCCGAAATTTGATTCCTTAGGTTGTATAAGAACAAAAATGTTTTTACGCAACCTTTTTTTATTAAACTTACTCTCCATTTGCATGTTAGTAAAATGAGACTATTCCTTCCTTTAAAAAGATAATATTTTAAAATTAATAGATTAGACATAAAATTGTTACAAAAAATTATAAAACATAAAAAAGGAATAAAAAAAAAATAATGGAATATTATATTTAGGAGGAGGAATTTGCAAAGCCGTATAGAATATAAATAAAAGACAATTTCCAAAAATTAGAAATCGGTTTTGTAATAATACGAAGGAGAGGTTTTTTTGAACAAGATAAATAATAGTGTTAAATTACATGAAAAAGAAGGAGCAGAATTAAGAGGGGAAAAAATGAAAGCAAAAAGTAAGAATGATGTTGTTAAAATAGAAGAAAATAAGAATGAGAAAAAAACTTTAAATAATTCAATAGAAGTTATAAAGAAAACTGAATCAGCTAAGGTTACTGATAAGAACTTAAGTAGTGTATCTGTTAAACAAATTGAAAAAAAAGAAACAGATAATATTAGTGACGTAAAAAATAGTATGGAAGAAAGCAAAGTAATAGAGGTAAATACTGAAAAAACACCAAGGAAAAAAACTGCTACAAGTAAATCACCAGTTAAGAAAACTACTACAAGAAAGAAGACTATTGTTAAAAAAGATGAAAGTGTACTTACAGATTATGCAATGAATTTATTCCATGGCGGTGTAAATTATGAATCATATAAGATAATGGGTGCACACATGACATCTGAAAATGGAAAAGAGGGTGTACGATTTACAACTTGGGCACCAAATGCAAAGTGTCTTTGGGTTGTTGGTGATTTTAATGAATTTAATATAAATGATCAATATAGAATGGAGAAAAAATCACAATATGGAATTTGGAGTTTATTTATAGAAGGTGTTAAGGAAGGATGCAAGTATAAGTTTGCTGTAAAGTGTAAAAACAATAAAATTAATTATAAATCAGATCCTTATGCAAGGTATTCTGAATTTAGACCAGATACAGCTTCTATAGTAACTAAGGATAGTACATTTAGATGGTCTGATGGAACATTTCTTTCAAAAAGAAAAAGAACAAATATATATAGTATGCCTTTAAATATATATGAGGTTCATTTAGGTTCATGGAAAACAAATGATGGTAAATTCTTAACATATGAAGAATTAAGTCAAACATTACCAAAGTATGTTGAAGAAATGGGATATACTCATGTTGAAATGATGCCACTTGTTGAACATCCTCTTGATGCTTCTTGGGGATATCAAGGAACTGGATATTATTCCTTAACATCAAGATATGGTTCTATAGATGGATTTAAGAAGCTTATTAATGAATTCCACAAAAGAAATATAGGAGTAATTATGGATTGGGTTCCAGGACATTTTTGTAAAGATGCTCATGGATTATATATGTTTGATGGTGAACCAGCTTATGAATATCAAGAAGAATGGAGAGCAAATAATGCTGGTTGGGGAACTTATAACTTTGATTTAGGAAGAGCTGAAGTTAAGAGTTTTCTAATTTCAAATGCTATTTTCTGGATAGAAGAATACCATATTGATGGTATAAGAATGGATGCTGTTTCTAACATATTATATCTTGATTATGGTAGAAATCATGGAGAGTGGCGCCCTAATATATACGGAGGCAAGGAAAACTTAGAAGGAATTAAGTTTATGCAAGAGGTTAATACTGCAGTAAGTGAAAGATATCCTAATTTCATGATGATTGCTGAAGAATCTACTGCATGGCCAAAAGTATGTGAGGATCCTAAGGAAGGTGGACTTGGTTTTAACTTCAAGTGGAATATGGGATGGATGAATGATGTTCTTGAATATGTTCAAATTGATACAATGTTTAGAAAGCAACATCATGGTAAACTTACATTTCCTATGATGTATAACTATGCAGAAAATTATTTACTTCCTATATCTCATGATGAAGTTGTTCATGGTAAGAAATCATTAATTAATAAAATGTTTGGTGATGAGTGGAATAAATATGCTGGATTTAGAGTATTTATGGCATTTATGATGGGACATCCAGGAAAGAAACTTACATTCATGGGATGTGAATTTGCCCAACTTATTGAATGGAGAGAATTTGAACAATTAGACTGGTATTTATTAGAGGATGAAAAGCATAAAAAATCTCAGAAATTAGTAAAGGAGTTAAATGCATTATATAAAAAACATAAGTGCCTTTGGGAACTTGATCGAGATATAAAAGGATTTGAATGGATAGATGCAGATAACGCTGGACAAAGTATATATAGCTTTGTTAGAAAATCTAAAAAAGGTGATGATGCATTAATATTTATTTGTAACTTTAAAAAAGAAAGTTATGAAGATTATAGAATAGGCGTTCCTTATGATAAAAATTACATTGAAGTACTAAATACAGATGATAAGAAGTTTGGAGGTACTGGCAAAGTAATGGATTCTAAAATAATTAAGGCAGAAGAAATTGAATGTCATGGTAAGCCTTATAGCATAGAAATAACAGTGCCACCAATGGGGGCTGTTGTTCTTGGTATACAGAACAAGAGAAGGAGGAAAACAAAATAATGAATGTTTTATTAGTAGCAGCAGAAGCTCATCCATTTATTAAGTCAGGAGGACTTGGTGATGTTATAGGAGCACTTCCAAAAGCTTTTAAGGAAAAAGGAGTAGAAGCAAGAGTTGTAATACCTAAATATAAGGGAATAAGTTATGATTATGTAAAGAATTTTACTTTTAGAGCATGGTTTACTGTACCTGTTGGACATAGACAAATGTACTGTGGTATTTTTGAATATTATTATAATGGTATAACATATTATTTCTTAGATAATGAATATTATTTTGGAAGAGATGGTATGTATGGATATTATGATGATGCTGAAAGATTTGCATTCTTTGATAGAGCAGTATTAATGTTTATGAAAGTAATTAATTGGGAACCAGATATAATTCATTGCAATGACTGGCAAACTGGTATGGTTCCAGTGCTATATAGATTAGAATACTCTAAGGATCCTTTTTATTGGAGAACAAAAAATGTATATTCAATACACAATTTATTATTCCAAGGAGTATTTGACCCCAAAATACTTCCGGGATTATTTGGATATTCAATGGAACAATATTTAAATGGTGCATTGAAGTTTGACGATGGTGTAAGCTTTATGAAGGGTGGAATAAATTATGCTGATAAGGTAACTACTGTTAGTTATACTTATGCGCGAGAAGTTCAAACTCCTGAGTATGGTGAAAGACTTGATGCGGTACTTCGTCATAGGTCTTGTGCCTTTTGCGGAATATTAAATGGAATAGATTATGATGAATATAATCCATATACAGATAAGAATATTTATAGAACTTTTGAAAAAGACTTTATTGAGGATAAGCAGTATAATAAAATGCAACTTCAAAAAGATTTAGGGTTGCCAGTAAATGCTAATACGCCTATGATATCAATAGTAAGTAGATTAACAAGACAAAAGGGCATAGACCTTGTTAAGTATATGTTAGAAAGATTACTTCCATGGCAAGATGTACAAATTGTTATTCTTGGAACTGGAGATAGAGATTATGAAGAATATTTTTGGAATTTACAAGATAGATATAGAAATAAGGTATCTGCAAATATTAAATTTGATAACAATTTAGCTCATAAAATATATGCTTCAAGTGATATGTTTTTAATGCCATCAAAATTTGAACCATGTGGACTTGGACAACTTATTGCTTTAAGATATGGAACTATTCCTATAGTTAGAGAAACTGGTGGTCTTAAGGATACTGTAAATCCATATAATGAGTATACTGGAATTGGAAATGGATTTAGTTTTAGAAATTTTAATGGTGATGAACTCTTACACACTACTGAATATGCATTAAAAATGTATTGGGATAGATGGAGATGGAAGGGAATAGTAAACCAAGCTATGAATTCTGATAACAGTTGGTCTAAATCTGCTGATTCATATATAGGATTGTATAATGAAATTGTAAGCTGGCCTTTCTAAAAATTAAATATTTATATATTAAAAGAAGGATAAAGTAATAATTATCCTTCTTTTTCATTATACTTTAATAATGTCAATATGGAGGCTGAATTATTAGGAGGATTTTGTATGTGCAAAATAAATAAAGACAAAATCAAAAGAGAATTTATACAAAAATATAAAGAAAAGTTTGGAGAAGACTTGGAAAAAGGTAATAATCAGCAAAAGTATGAAGCCTTGGGAAGTGTTATAAAATCTTATATAAGCGAGGACGCTTTAGAGACAAATAGAAGGTATAATGAAACGAAGGAAAAGCAAGTGTATTATTTTTCAATGGAATTTTTACTAGGAAGACTTCTTGGAGATGTTCTTCTTAATATGGGGATATATGACACGGTAAAAGAAGCACTGTTAGAACTTAATATTGATTTAATAGAACTTGAAGAATTTGAACAAGATCAAGGTTTGGGAAATGGAGGACTTGGCAGGTTAGCTGCTTGTTTTTTAGATTCAATGGCATCATTAAATATAGCTGGACATGGTTGTGGCATAAGATATAAATATGGATTTTTCAAACAAAAAATAATTGATGGAAAACAAGTAGAGATTTCTGATGATTGGTTAAGGCTAGGAAATGTATGGGAAAATAGAAAAATTGAAAAATCACAAATTGTAAAGTTTGGAGGTAGGGTAGAAGTATCATATAAGAACGGAAGACTAGTATTTAATCATGTTAATTATGAGCCTGTTCTTGCTGTTCCATATGATACTGCAATAGTTGGATATGAAAATAATGTAGCTAATAATTTAAGGCTTTGGAGTGCAGAATTAGTAAATAATGAATTTGATTTTTCATTACTTAAAAGAGGGGATTTTTTACATGCTATAAAATATAAAAATTCTGTTGAATCAATATCTAAGGTTTTATATCCTGAAGATTCATTTTACGAAGGTAAAAAACTTAGATTAAAGCAACAATACTTTTTTGTTTCAGCTGGAGTACAAAGTATATTAAGCCATTACAAGAAACATATTGGCGATGTAAGAACTTTTCATCAAAAGGTTGCTATTCATATAAATGATACTCATCCAACATTAGTAATTCCTGAACTTATGAGAATTCTATTAGATGAAGAAGGATTATCCTGGGATGAAGCATGGAGAATTACAAAAAATACAGTTTCTTATACAAATCATACTATACTTGCTGAGGCACTTGAAAAATGGCCAGTGGAGATGTTCAAGGAATTACTTCCAAGGATTTATATGATCATTAATGAAATTAATGAAAGATTCTGCAAAAAGCTTTGGAAAAGCTATGAGGGTCAATGGGAAAAAATATCCAGAATGGCTATAATAGCAAATGATGAAATAAGGATGGCACATTTAGCCATAGTAGGTAGCCATAGTGTAAATGGAGTTGCAAAACTTCATTCAGAAATTTTAAAGAAAGAAGAAATGAAAGATTTTTATTGTTTTTATCCTAACAAATTCAATAATAAAACAAATGGAATAACTCACAGAAGATGGCTGTTAAAATGTAATAAGGAACTTACAACTTTGCTTAAAAGTACAATATCAGATTCTTTTATAAATCATCCAATTGATCTTTTAAATTTTGAAAAATATGCATATGATAAAAATATTCAACAACAGCTTTATAAAATAAAAAGAAATAATAAAATGCGACTTGCAAAAAAAATATATGAATCAAATGGAATAAAAGTTAATATAGATTCATTATTTGACGTTCAAGTAAAGAGAATTCATGCATATAAAAGGCAAACTTTGAATTGTCTAAGAATTATGGATTTATACAAAAGGTTAATAGATAATCCTTCTATGGATATAGTTCCAAGAACATTTATATTTGCAGGAAAGGCTGCGCCAGGTTATTATCTTGCCAAAAATATTATTGAGCTTATTAATGCAATTGCTAATGTAGTAAATAATGATACTAGAGTAAAGGATAAAATAAAGGTTGTTTTTATGGAAAACTATAGTGTTTCATTAGCAGAATGTATAATTCCAGCAGCAGATTTAAGTGAACAAATATCTACTACAACTAAAGAAGCATCAGGAACTTCAAATATGAAATTTATGATGAATGGGGCAATTACAATAGCTACATTAGATGGAGCAAATATAGAGATTAGGGATGAAGTAAAAAATGATAATATAATTATATTTGGAATGGAAGCAAGAGAAATTTTAAATTATATGCAATTTGGAGGTTACAGTTCTATTGAAGAATACAATAAGAATTGGAGAATCAAGAGGGTAATAGAAGATTTAGTAAATGGAACTTATAGCAGTGATAAGGGTCTATTTAAGCCAATTTATGATAATTTAATTTTGTATAATGATGAATTTTTTGTCCTTAAAGATTTTCAATCTTACTTAGAAGCTCAAGATAAAATAAATAATCTATATAAGGATAAATATAAATGGCAAAAAATATGTGGAATAAACATTGCCCACTCGGGGATATTTTCTTCAGACAGAACAATAAAAGAATATGCAACAGATATATGGGGGTCAGAACTTATATATAAAAATTTGTAAGTAAAAATTCTAAAAAAATGTTGGAAAAAAGTGGTAAGTATGATAAAATAATTTAGGTGGAAGCATCAAATATAAGTAAATAAGATTTTAAATGTAAACAAATTTTACAAAAGTGTTAATTTTATATTAAAACACTTAAAAATACATTTTTTCATAGTACAATGAGATTGTAAGTAAAATAAAAAAAACTAATTTTTGTACTAAGATGTAAACAAAAAATAATGTTTTGTGTTTCTTGTTTACATTATTAAAATGATTTTTAATAATTTTATAGCTAATGACTATATCTCTATAGAAATAAACATATACAAAAGGTTATAAGGGAAAGATTATTAAAGATGTTAATTTAAGGATTAAATTTGAAAAGTTAGAGGAGAAGAGATATAGATACTAATTATACAGTATTTAATATTGGGGAGGAGAAAAAATATTATGAGTAAGAAAGAAACTATTGCTATGATTTTAGCGGGGGGACAAGGTTCAAGATTAGGAGAATTAACTAAAAATATTGCTAAACCAGCAGTTCCATTTGGTGGTAAATATAGAATTATAGATTTTGCTTTAAGTAATTGTTCAAATTCAGGAATATCTACAGTAGGTGTTTTAACACAATATAAGCCTAGGGAACTTAATGCACATATAGGAAATGGAGATCCTTGGGACTTAGATAGACGTGATGGAGGCGTTTCTATACTTCCACCTTACCAAGAAGCAAATGGTGGAGGAGATTGGTATACTGGAACAGCAGATGCAATATATAAAAATTTAGATTATATTGATGATCATGATCCAGAATATGTATTAATTTTATCAGGAGATCAAATATATAAAATGGACTATTCAAAAATGGTTGAATTCCATAAAGCAAATGGAGCTGAGGCTACAATTGCTGTGCTTGAAGTATCTCTTGAAGACGCCAAGAGATTTGGTATAATGAATACAAGAGATGATTTGTCAATATATGAATTTGAAGAAAAGCCAGAACATCCTAAAAGTCAAATGGCATCAATGGGTATATATGTGTTTAGTTGGAAAACATTAAGAAAATACCTTATTGCAGATGAAGCTGATGTTTTCTCAAGCAATGACTTCGGAAAGAATATAATACCAAGTATGTTAAAAGATAATGTTCCTATGTTTGCATTTCCATTTAAAGGATATTGGAAAGATGTTGGAACAATAGATAGTTTTTGGGAAGCAAACATGGATTTATTAGACAAGGAAAATGATCTTGATTTAGATGATGATAATTGGAAGATTTATTCAAGAAATACAGCAAGACCTGCTCAATATGTAGGTGATGATGCTGAAATAACTAATTCACTTGTTAATGAAGGATGCATTGTTCATGGTAAAACAGAAAATTCTATATTATCTAATGGAGTTTATGTTGGTAAAAACAGTATAGTTAAGGATTCTGTAATAATGCCAAATGTAAAGATAGGAGATAATGTTGTTATAGAAAGAGCCATAATTAATAGTAATGCTGTAATAACGAGAGATACTGTTATTAGGGACGAAGGTAAAGTAAATGTTGTACCTACTAAAGTTGATATGGAAGTAGAAAGTTGTGTATAAAAAATGTACTATAAGATAAAAGAGGAGTAGTTTTAGGTGGATAAGTGTTTAGGAATAATTAATTTAGATGAAAATGGAAATAGAATGCAACAACTTGTTGAATATAGACCATTAGCATCTGTACCTTTTGGTGGCAGATACAGAATAATAGACTTTGTTCTTTCTAATATGACTAATTCTGGTATATGGAATATAGGAATATTTACAAAGAATAGATCAAGATCTCTTATGGATCACTTGAGTAATGGTAGACCATGGGATCTTCATAGAAAAATTGGAGGACTTAAGGTTTTCAATTTTGGTAATGATAATCCTACTTATGAAGATGCAATAAATTTTGCTGAAAATCTTGAATTTATTGATTACAGTTCTTGTGAATATATAATTCTTTCATCTTCATATATGATTTGCAACATTGATTATAGTAAGGTATTAAAGAAACATAAAATTAACAATAATGATATTACTATAGTTTATAAAAATGTTTCTAATGCTGAAGATGAATTTATAGAATGTGATATTCTTGATTTAGATGAAGAAGGACTTGTAAACAGAGTTTATAAAAATAAAGGTGATGCTGACAATGCTAATATAAGCATGGAAATGTATGTTATGAATGTGGATACATTTAAAGCATTAGTAAACGAAAGTGTTACAAACAAGAAATATAGAAAGATTAAGGATTGTATTCATAATAAAACTAATGAATTAAAAATAGGATCATATGAATTTAAAGGATATTTATCTTGTATAAATTCTATTAGGAGTTATTATAAAGCAAATATGGATTTATTAGATGAGAATATTAGTAATGAGTTATTCTTTTCAGAAAACCCTATATATACAAAGGTTAAGGACGAGCCACCTACTCAATATTCAAAGATTGGTAATGTAAAAAATTCAATTTTAGCAAATGGATGTTATATTGAAGGTAATGTTAAAAATAGTGTTATTTTCAGAAATGTTCAAATAGAAAAAGGTGTTGAATTAGATGGTTGTGTTGTGCTTCAAAATTCAATAATTAATTCTAAAGCAAAATTAAAAAATGTAATTACTGATAAGGGGGCTATTATACCCGAAGGAGAAGAGCTTTCAGGAACAGTTAATTTCCCATTTGTAATTGAAAGTTAATTAAATATAAGTTACCTTCCATAAGTTAGAATTAAAGTCTAACTTATGGAAGGTATTTTTTTGTTTTTTAAAATTACAATTTTGTAATATTAATGTAGTTCATCTGTAATAAAGGCAGCTGATTTCGAATATTTCTCTATAATCAATTAATTTTGGGCTTTTTGTAATAGGTTGAAGTTATACATTTTTGTAAATCATATTGATTAATGCATCTAAAGCTGTAAAACCAATTCCTGCTAATAATGCTACATTAATATTGCCAGATATTATAAACATAATTAGACCTGTAAATATTAATACTAAAATTACGTAGCCTAGGAATTTGTCTAGATTAGAGCCCTTTGAACAAATGGATGCTGTTGAAAAAATAATTATTAAGGCTAAAGTAGCAAAGCATGTTCCATCATAAATTAATGTATCCATTTGTATTATTTTATAGTAATATAATACCAGTATGGTAATTAATATAATAAGTAGCAAAGATAAAACATTTTGAATGTATTTGTTCATAAAATCACCTTCTGTTATATTTTTACAATTATTATATCATTTATTTGCAAATAATGGAAACAAAAAAAGACCTCACATAGTGAGGTGTTTCTATTAAAGGATTATTTCATCTAAATCATCAGGGGCATATATATTTCCACCAAATACAGTTTTTCCTTCAGATATATATCTTATTTTTCTGTCTTTAAGATTTCTACCTTCTGCATGATATAATATTATTGTTTTTACATTAAGTTCTTTAGCTGATTTACATGCATCAAGGGCTGTTGCATGATGTTTTTCATAGGGATTAAATTCTTCTCTGTCTTCATAGCTACAGAAGGCTTCATGCATTAAAATATCTACATTTTCACAATACTTTTTTGAAGTATTTCTATAAGGTTCATCACCTAAAAATGTAAGAGTCTTTCCATTAGCTAAGTATGTTTTAAAACCAAATTGAGGATCTTTTGTACTTTTTATATCAAAGAAAATAGTTTTTCTACCAAGTATTGTTGCTTCCATGTTATCTTTTATTTCATGAAATATTATTCTTGAATCAAACAATTTTAAGAATTTTTTTTGCAGAACATATGAAGAAATATCTCTAAGGGCATCTATTGAGATTTTTTGGCAATAGATATTTAGGTTGCCGTCATATCTATTTTTTAATATTTCCTGAGACACTTTTCGTAGTATCCATACAATTCCAAGTATATGGTCATTATGATTATGTGATACAAAAACATTATGTATTGAATTTATACTTATGTTACATTTCTCTAGATTTGTAAGAATGGTATTACCACCACCACCATCTACTAGTAAATTTTCATTATCATTAGAAAGTGTAAAGCATGTGTTGTAGCATTTTGTTACCATAGCTGAACCAGTTCCAAGCATTGTTATTTTTTCCATCATTGTAACCTCCTTTTGTATACTAATTAATATAAGTATATTATGAATATAAGTATATTATGAAATTTAGTAAATAAAAATACTTTTTAGTAGTTTTTATCAAAAAATAGAAGATACTACACAAAGTAAACGAATTCTTAAGGCTAGAATTAGATATTTTGTTTTGACTGATATTAATTTTGAAATTAATATGTATAATGGATAAAATATGTTTAGAAAGGATGTTTTTAATTTGATGCCAAAACTATTTTCGATGATTAAAAACAAGGAGATTACAAAAGAGCAATTAGTAAAAGATATAATTGCTGGAATAATTGTAGCAATTATAGCTCTTCCATTATCAATTGCCCTTGGAATTTCATCTGGTGTATCACCAGAAAAGGGACTTATTACAGCAATTTTCGCAGGTTTTATTATTTCACTTTTAGGGGGAAGTAAAGTACAAATAGGAGGCCCTACAGGAGCATTTGTTGTAATTATTTATTCTATTATTCAACAATATGGTCTTGATGGACTTATAACTGCAACAATTATGGCAGGGATTATTCTTGTAATAATGGGAATTGCAAAACTTGGATCGCTAATTAAATTTATACCAAAAACAATAACAGTTGGATTTACTGCTGGAATTGCAGTTACACTTTTATCAACACAGGTAAAAGATTTTTTTGGACTTACTATAGATGGAAGTGTGCCATCAGAATTTTTACCTAAGTGGAAATGCTATATAGAAAATTTTAATACAATAGATATAAAAACATTAATAGTTGGAATACTATGTGTAGTAATTATTGCAATATGGCCAATAATTACATCAAAAATACCAGTAGTTAAAGAAATACCAGGATCAATGGTGGCACTTGTTGTATCTACATTAATGGTATGTTTTATACCTTATTTTAATGGTGTTGAAACTATAGGTAGTAGATTCACAGAAATATCTTCATCTATTCCTATGCCAATGTTTCCGAAAATTGATGTAAGTACTATAAATAAATTATTTTCACCAGCACTTACTATTGCTGTGCTTGCAGCCTTAGAATCATTATTGTCAGCAGTTGTTAGTGATGGGATGATAGATGATACTCATGATTCAAATGCTGAACTTGTGGCACAAGGCCTTGGTAATATTGTATCTGGAATTTTTGGAGGAATACCAGCTACAGGTGCTATTGCAAGAACTGCTGCAAATGTAAAATCAGGTGGCAGAAGCCCTATAGCAGGAATAGTTCATGCTATAACTCTTCTTTTAATAATGCTTGTTTTAATGCCTCTTGCAAAACTTATTCCAATGACTACATTAGCTGCAATATTAGTTGTTGTATCATATAATATGAGTGGTTGGAAAACTTTTAAAGCACTTTTGAAAGCACCTAAAAGTGATATTATTGTTTTATTAATTACATTTTTCTGTACAGTAATATTTGATCTTGTTGTTGCAATAGGTTTTGGAATGATACTTGCAATGTTCTTATTTATGAAGAGAATGTCAGAAACTACATATGTTAAAGATTTAGTTCAAGAAAATGTTTTTGATGAAAATATATCTAAAGTACTTGATAAATCCAATGACAAAATACTTGTATATCAAGTAAATGGACCATTATTCTTTGGAATAGTTCAAAATTTTATGGATGAACTTAATCATATAAATAAAGAAACAGAAGTATTAATAATTGATTTAAGGCATTCAAATGCTATTGATTCATCTGCTATCTCTGTGTTAAAACAATTATATCGTAAATGTGAAAAACTTAATATAAAGCTTGTTTTGACACATGTTCAAGAACAGCCTATGAAGGTTCTTGAAAAAATGGGACTTAAAGATATGATTGGAGAAAATCATATTTATGATAGTAAGGTAGAAGCTATTAAAAAAGCTTATAAATATATTTCTCATGAAAATGAAGAAAAATAATTTTATAAAGGAGCTTATTAATAGTTATTAAAAATATATTCAAATATAATCAAATGTAATATAATATATTTAGGGGTGATTATATTTGAGTAAAAATTATAAACCAAAAGAATTTGCT
>NZ_JBQHRN010000023.1:0-40235 GCF_052066735.1 Clostridium sp. HCP1S3_C6 | reverse complement strand
GAGATCTACACTACGCAACGGTCGTCGGCAGCGTCAGATGTGTATAAGAGACAGACATATTATTATTCTATATAAATATATTTTTTGATATAATTACATTTGAAACAGATAAAATTTACTTTTTAACAATAAAAGTGAGGAGATAATTATGAGAAAAAAGGTTATATTTTTAATACTTTCAGCCTTAATGTGTCAAAATTTTATAGCATGTTCTAATAGTTCTTCAAAATCTACGCAATCATCACCATCATCTGAATCTACTTCAAAGGATAGCACCAAAAGTGATGATTCATCAAAAGACACAAAAGATGAAAAAAAAGATACCACTTTAAATAATGATACTTCAAAAAAAGAAGATAATTCATCAGAAAATAATTCATCCGTTACAGAAAAAGATGTTAGAATTTTTTATTATGATATAGAATCTGATAAAATAATTTACCAAAACAAAAAAATCAAAGTAACAGATGGTGCTTTAACAAATGCAATAATTGATGCTTACAAAGGTGCATTAGATAATCAATGCTATTCAGGACTTCCTGACAATGTAGTTGTAAAATCTGCAAAACTTGAAAAAGATAAAGATTTAATTACTGTTAATTTTGGAGATACTTTTGTAAATACATTAGGCTATGGTGCTAGCATAGAAGCTAGTATTTTACAATCTGTTGTAAACTCTCTTGGTTATAACTTTGGAGTTTCAAATGTATACATAACTGTAAATGGGAAACCATATTCTTCAGGACATATTGCTCAAAAAGAAAATGAATCATTTGCAGTAAAATATGATGGATGTGTTGAAAAATAATACATTAATTTATAAGAGGGTTGCTTTATATAGCAACCCTCAAAATTCCAATTATCTTATAATTTTCTTTATTCTTGCTTCTCTAATCCAGCTAGGAAATTCATTTAATAACCTATCATAAAGTTCTTCGTCTGATATTTTATCAATATCATTAACTGAAAAGAAATTAGCATTATCTATAAATCTTCCATCCATTTCATCTAAACCTTCAAGATAGCTAAAATTTCCACTACCAATTCCTACAAACTGCCAAAAAATAGGCATAGTAGCTGATTTATTAATAATTTTAGTAGTTGCCCTCTTGTCTGAATCAAAATTATCCCCATCAGTTATAAACAAAACAAGAGCTGGATATGGAGATGGTTCTTCTTTTGTATATTTTGAAACAACATCTTTCATTACAGGAGAATAGCATGTACCACCTAAAGAATACTTTTTTAAAATATTTTCATTAGTTATATAATTATTTATGTTATCAAGATTTATATCTTTTAACCTTATAGCCTTCGTATTAAAAAGCCAAACTTCCATTTCTCCATTATCATCAAGTTGCATAGCTATAGGAAGCATTCTATTTAATACTGATTGTACTAAACCCGTTCTATACATACTACTCATAGATCCAGAATAATCTAAGACCACAGCAACTCTTGCAGGAATATCTGCTATTTTTTTCTTTTCTAATACTAATGCTGCAGTTTTAGTCATATTTAATAATTGGGGTGCCTTTTCAAGTACAAGCTTTTCTATTCTTTGTTGCTTTTGCATATTTAAAACTGTATTAGTTTTTTCACTTTTTATATTATTATTTGCACTATTATTTTGATTTTGCATAGGAGCATGTGTATTGTTTTCTTGTCCTTCTACCTCTCCTGCAAAAAATTCTACTATTTCCTTCATACCACCTAAAAAATTAGCATCTATAAAATCTATAAACCACTGACCATTTATATTGTTAATTTCTCCAATAACTATTGTCTTAACACCTATATGATTGTTTCCGTTAATAAAATGAGAATCAATATAATAATTATTACTATTATATAACTGCATTTCAATTGAATTTATATCTTCCATTATAGAAGATGATGTTGCAGTAAGAACAATTTTAGAAATATTCTTAGGTAAAATATTAAAATCTAATCCAAAAACGTTTTCATCATGTTTCTTTTGAAATGCTTGTTCTCTTGAAAATTCATTATTATAAAATACAAAATAATCATCAGCTACCAACTTATTATTATAGTCTACCCCAATTAAACAATAATCAACTGATGAATTTTTTGTTGTATTTGTTTTATAATTAATTATTAATTCACCATTTTGAACAATTTGATTAAGTGCTATTCTACTCCCCATATTGATACCCATAACATATCCTCCCAAATTTTAATAAAATTCTTTATAAATTTCTTCTCTTCTATCTTCTTTTAAAGAAAATTTTTTTCTTACATTAAATACCTTTTCTTTTAATATATCACACATAATGAGTTTTTCACATTTATTTTCACTTATTAGAACATTACCAAGAGGATCTACAACTTGTGAATAACCATTGTAATTTAAGCCATCTGATTCTCCTACTCTATTTACAGCAGCTATATAACATTGATTTTCTATAGCCCTTGCTCTTAAAAGTATATTAAAAGCTTCTATTCTTTCTTTAGGCCAATTAGCAATTAAAAAAATAATTTCATTAATTTTTGAACTAGCTTGAAAAACTTCTGGAAATCTTAAATCATAACAAATAAAGCTTCCAATATTAAATTCATCTATGTTACATGTAGATATGCTTTTGCCACCTTCATAATATTTGCTTTCTTCACCATAAGAAAAAGGATGAATTTTATCATATTTACTAACAACCAAACCATTTTTATCCACAATAATCATCTCATTTAATGCTTTCCTGTTATTATTTTTTACATAACCAAAGCAAACTGCAATTTTATTTTCTTTAGCAAATTTTTTAAAACATGTTACTGTAAATCCATCTATATCCTCCCCTATGATACTTGTATTCATAGAAAACCCTGTAAGAGTCATTTCTGGAAAAATAATAATACTACATCCCTTATATGAAGCTTCTTTTATGAATTTTTCACATTTTATTATGTTAAAATTTTTATCTTCCCATTTAATATCCAATTGTGCTAATGCTATTTTCATTTTTATCACCATTTTTATAAATTCATTATTATTATAGCAAAATAATTAATATAAAGCATATCTTTCGACAATGCTAAATATTCTAAAAATAATATCGAAATTAGTCACAAACTTATTAAAAAATCAAATAAACTTAAAAAACAATAAAAGAATTTAAACTAAAATAAAAAATATGCCAAGTGGCTATAAAAGCCACTAGGCATATTTTTTAAAGATAGTAACCCCCATAATGTACAATCTTTATTTAATATAAAATCAACTGGCAACATGAATATTTATTAAATAATAATTCAGTGATATTTTAACACATTTTTAATTATTTTAAAATATTATTTGTATATTTAAATTAAAATATTATTATATATTTTAATATGACAATAGTCTAATTAATTTATCAGTACAATATTCTTCTATTTCAGGTGCATCATTAACAGCTGATTGCTTAATTAAATTTTTTAAGGTATTAACAACTATTTTACTTGGACCACAATTTATTTTATTATTTTTTAATAATAAAGCTAATTCACTTTGAGTTTTACCTTTATATTTATTACCAATAATTCTTTGTAAGAATTTCATTCTATCTTGCAGTTTTTGATCTTCTTCCTTGCTCCTATTAGATACAATTGAATTACTTAAAGAATACAAGGATATAGATAATTCATATTGATCTTTTTCTAAATAATAATTTCCTAAATATTTATAACATATAGCTAAATCTTCTTTACAAGTTGCAAACTCTAAAGCTAACTTTATATGTTTTAAAAAAGCATCTTCCTCTTTTAACTGATAATAAACTTCACTAATGTTTATTAAAGCATCTACATTTACTGGATCCCATTTTAATGACAATTTAAATGCTTTAATAGCTTCATTATAATTTTCTAATTCAAATAATATCTTTCCATAAACTCTATAAAAATCACTATTATCAACTTCTGTTAAATATACTTCCCTAGAAGGTTTGTAATAAGCAATATAAAGCCACATTTCTATTGTATCTGCAAAACTAAGTTTTATACATTTATTATCAAAAATAAAAAATTCCTTATACTTGCTAAATATATATTCCATTTGTTTTTTTGCTTTCTCAAATATTTTTTCATCAAAATATTTTATAGCACCATCATACAGTGAATTAATTTTTTTAATTTTTTCTTCTTTTGTTTCTTCTCTTATTACTTTCTTTTTTACAGGTTCCATATTTTTTAATAACTCATTAATTTTAGGTTCAATTTGTGAATAAAATTTATTGCTTTTATAAGTTTCTTTGTTTTTTAAAAGATATGCTCTATCCCTGTAATAATCTCCTATTAACCCTGAATATATTTCTCTCATTATATTCTGAAACTCCACCTTTTTGCCACCTCATTTTTATCTTATTACAAAATATATTTTAATATATTAAAAACTTTTTGTAAATATTTTACATGTATTATTTCCTACAAATTAAAATACAAAAAAGGAACTTATATAAATCAACCACTAGATTTATATAAGCTCCTTTTTTAGTACTAATATTTGTACAAGAATATTAGTATCTCATTTGAATTATCGCTTACTATGATTATATATTACAACAAAAAAATATAATTTTTTATTTATTTAACAAAAAGCATATTTTTAGATATAAATTTACTTTCAATAGAATTTCATACATGAAAATAGCAAAAAAATTATTGTAAAACATATTTAAATATGTTATCATAATCTTTGCGAGTAAGACATGCAATCGCTGCTAGTCTTTGAACTAGGGGAGGAAAGTCGGGGCTTCACAGGGCAGGGTGCTGGATAACGTCCAGTCAAGGCGACTTGAAGGATAGTGCAACAGAAATATACCGCCTATTTTTTAGGTAAGGATGGAAAGGCGAGGTAAGAGCTCACCAGCGTGATGGCGACTTCACGGCTATGTAAACCCCACCTGAAGCAAGACCGAATAGGGAGACGTTTAAGGAGTTGCCCGCTCTGTCTCCGGGTGTGTCGCTTGAACCTATTGGTAACAATAGGTCTAGATAGATGATTGCTTAATACATGACCCCGCTTACGGCTTATCTCGCACCTTTATTTTTCAAGGGTTTGCAAAAATCATTTTTGCTTTTGCCCACATTTTGCCCACAAAAATTTTTATTTTAATATTTCAATAAGTTTTTGTGTAGCATCTCTATTCATATCTTGTGTGACATGTGAATAAATATCTGCAGTTGTACTAAATTGAGCATGCCCTAATCTTTCTTGAATTATCTTCATATTTACACCTTGTTTTATTAATAATGTTGCATTAGTATGTCGTAAATCATGCCATCTAATATTTTTATTAATATTATAGTAATTACACCTTCTTTTTAATCTTTGCAAAAAACGAGAAGGAATAATATACTCACCACATTCCTTAGTAAATATTAAATTATATTTTTTATCATCAAATATATTTTCTATATATAAACTTCCATATCTAATTGCTCTGCTTCTGCTTTTTCTTTAGCTTCTTTATTTCTTAAATAAAGAATCTGACTATTTAATTAATAATAATGAAAACTTTAGAATTAGTTAAAAAAAGGCTGTTTTTTAATACAGCCTTTTTTTAAATAACTTAAATTAATCTAAATTTGAATATCCCATAAGTTTTTCATCTACAGCTCTTGCAACTTCTCTACCTTCTCTTATTGCCCAAACAACTAAAGATTGACCTCTATGCATATCACCAGCTGCAAATACATTTTCTACTGAAGTTTCGTATTTTCCAGGAGCAGTTTTTACATTAGTTCTTTCATTAACATCTACATTAAATGCTTTTGTTACATAACTTTGACTTCCTAAGAATCCAGCAGCTATTAAAACTAAGTCAACATCTATTTCATATTCTGATCCTGGAATTTCTACCATTTTAAGTCTTCCAGTTTTTTCATCTTTTTTAGCATCAAGTTTAACAAGCTTAGCTTTACAAAGATTTCCCTTGTCGTCTTTTATAAATTCTTTTACAGTAGTTTGATATACTCTTGGATCTTTACCAAATACTGCAATAGCTTCTTCCTGGCCATAATCTGTTTTTAAGATTCTAGGCCATTCTGGCCATGGATTGTTTTCTGCTCTTTCTTCTGGTGGTTTTGGCATCATTTCTAATTGAATAATAGATTTAGCACCATGTCTCATTGATGTACCAACACAGTCATTACCTGTATCTCCACCACCAATTACCATTACATTCTTTCCCTTTGCAGAAATATAATTTCCATCTTCAAGACCAGAATTTAAAAGACTTTTTGTTGTAGACTTTAAAAAATCAACAGCAAAATGTATTCCCTTAGCATCTCTTCCAGGTGCTTTAATATCTCTTGGATTAGAAGCTCCACATGCAAGTACAACACAATCAAAATCTTTCATAAGTTTTGATGCTTTATATGAAGTTCCTATATCTGTATTTGTAGAAAATTTAACTCCTTCTTCTTCCATTATCTTAACTTTTCTATCAATATACTGCTTTTCAAGTTTCATATTTGGTATACCATACATTAAAAGTCCACCAATTCTATCTTCTCTTTCAAATACAGTTACACTATGACCACGTCTGTTAAGCTGATCTGCTGCTGCAAGTCCTGAAGGTCCTGATCCTACTATAGCAACTTTTTTACCAGTTCTAACTTTTGGAGGTTCTGGCTTAACATATCCATTTTCATATGCATTTTCTATTATTTCATATTCATTTTCTTTTGTTGATACAGCTTCTCCATTTAAATTACAAGTACATGCTTTTTCACAAAGAGCAGGACATACTCTTGATGTAAATTCAGGAAAATTATTTGTCTTTTTAAGACGCTTATAAGCTTCTTTTAAATTTCCTGCAAATATTAAGTCATTCCATTCAGGAATTAGATTATGTAGAGGACAGCCTGATGCTGCTCCTCCTATCATAATTCCTGCTTGGCAAAATGGAACTCCACAATCCATACAACGAGCTGCTTGAAGTTGTTGCTTTTCTTTTGGAAGTGGTGTATGAAATTCATTATAATTAATTATTCTAATTTCTGGTTTTACAGCCTTACTAGTTTCACGATCATATTCTAAAAATCCGGTTGGTTTTCCCATTTTAAATATCCTCCCTTATTTTCTTGTGTTAGCATAAAAAGCTTCTATTTGTGCTTGTTCTGAGCTAAGTCCTTTTTCTTCCATTTGAACTGTAGCAAGTATCATACGCTTGTAATCATGTGGTATTACCTTCTTGAATTTTGGTAAGTATTCACTAAAGTTATCAAGTATCTTCTTACCTTTTTCAGAACCAGTGCAAGCAACATGTTCTTCTATAATTTCTTTTAATTGCATAACATCATATTTTGAAGTTACAGTTTCAAATCCAACAAGTTCTTTATTAAGTTTCATATATAAGTCTCTGTCTTCATCTAAAACATAAGCAATTCCACCACTCATACCAGCTGCAAAGTTCTTACCAGTAGTACCTAATATTACAGCAACTCCACCAGTCATATATTCACATCCGTGTTCTCCAACACCTTCAACAACAGCTGTTGCTCCAGAGTTTCTTACACAGAATCTTTCACCAGCTACACCGTTTATAAATACTTTACCACTTGTAGCACCATATAATGCAACATTACCTATTATAATATTATCTTCATGTTTAAATTTAACTTCTTTTTGAGGATATACAATAAGCTTACCGCCTGATAATCCCTTACCAAAATAATCATTACTATCTCCAACAAGTTCAAGAGTTAATCCCTTAGGAATAAATGCTCCAAAACTTTGTCCTCCACTACCATGACATATTACTCTAAATGTATCATCATCAAGTGTATTATAGTATTTCTTAGTTATTTCAGCTCCAAATATTGTACCAAATGTACGATTTAAGCTATTAACATTAACTTCAATTGTTTTCTTTTGTTTGTTTTTAAGAGCATCCTTAAATTCTTTAAGAAGTATTTTTTCATCTGCAGTTTTTTCAAGTTCAAAATCAAATACATTTTTAGAATTATATTTAACTGCATATTTAGAACCTGTATAAGGATCATTTAATAATCTTGATAAGTCTACCTTCTTAGCTCTTTCTACTGGTACATCAGTCTTTTGAACTAAAAGATCAGTTCTACCAACTAATTCATCAACAGTCTTAATTCCAAGTTTAGCCATGTATTCTCTAAGTTCTTGTGCAATAAACTTCATAAAGTTAATTACATATTCTGGCTTACCTCTAAATCTCTTTCTAAGTTCTGGATTTTGAGTAGCTATACCAACTGGGCATGTATCTAAGTTACAAACTCTCATCATTACACATCCCATTGTAACAAGTGGTGCTGTAGCAAAACCAAATTCTTCTGCACCAAGAAGTGCTGCTACTAATACATCTCTACCACTCATAAGTTTACCATCAGTTTCAATAATAACTCTATCTCTTAAGTTATTTTGAATTAATGTTTGATGAGTTTCTGCTATTCCAAGTTCCCAAGGAAGTCCAGCATTATGAATAGAGTTTCTTGGAGCTGCTCCTGTACCTCCATCATATCCTGATACTAGTATTACTTGAGCACCAGCTTTTGCAACACCTGCTGCAACTGTACCTACTCCTGATTCAGATACAAGTTTTACTGATATTCTTGCATCCTTGTTAGCATTTTTACAATCATATATTAATTGTGCTAAATCTTCTATTGAATATATATCATGATGTGGTGGTGGTGAAATTAATGAAACACCTGGAGTTGAATGTCTAGTTTTTGCTATCCATGGATATACCTTCTTAGCAGGTAAATGTCCACCTTCTCCTGGTTTTGCACCTTGTGCCATCTTTATTTGAATTTCTTGCGCACTAGTTAAATATTTAGATGTAACTCCAAATCTTCCTGATGCAATTTGCTTAATAGCAGAACATCTGTTAAGACCATCTTTACCTATTGATAATCTTTCAAGATCTTCTCCACCTTCACCACTGTTTGATTTACCATGAATTGTATTCATTGCTATTGCTAATGTTTCATGAGCTTCCTTAGAAATTGATCCATATGACATAGCTCCAGTTTTAAATCTCTTAACTATTGAATCAACACTTTCAACTTGTTCTATTGGAATACCTTTCTTAGGATACTTAAAGTCAAGTAAACCTCTTAAATTCATAGTGCTTGTTTCACTATTTATTAATTTTGTATATTCCTTAAATAATTCATAATTTCCAGTTTGAGTAGATCTTTGAAGAAGATGTATAGTTTGTGGATTATATAAATGTTCTTCTTTACCACTTCTTTCTTTATGAGCTCCAACACTTTCAAGGTTTAAGTCTGTTCTAAGACCTAATGGATCAAAAGCTTGTGAATGAAGTTCATCTACACCCTTAGCTATATCCTTAAGGCTTATACCTTCTACTCTGCTTACTGTATTTGTAAAGTATTTATCAATTACATCATGATTAATACCAATTGCTTCAAATATTTGTGATCCTTGATATGATTGGATAGTTGAAATACCCATCTTAGATGCTATTTTAACTATACCACTAAGTATTGCTTTATTATAATCATTAACTGCTGCATAATAATCTTTATCAAGTAATCTATCATCAATTAATTTTTTAATAGTTTCTTGTGCTAAATATGGGTTAATAGCACATGCACCGTATCCAAGCAATGTAGCAAAATGATGTACATCTCTTGGTTCACCACTTTCAAGAATTAAAGCCATTGAAGTTCTTTTCTTAGTTTTAACAAGATGTTGTTGAAGTGCTGAAACTGCAAGAAGTGATGGTATTGCTACATGGTTTTCATCTACTCCTCTATCAGTTAATATTATTATATTTGCTCCATCAGCATTAGCTCTATCAACTTCTAAGAATACATGATCAATTGCCTTTTCAAGTGATGTACTCTTATAGTAAATTATAGGAATTTCCTTTACTTTAAATCCTTCAACATTCATTGACTTAATTTTTAATAAGTCAGTATCTGTAAGTATTGGATTATGAACCTTAAGCATTCTACAGTTTTCTGCTTTTTCCTCTAACAAGTTACCATCTTCACCAATATAAACAGAAGTAGATGTAACTATTTCTTCACGAATAGCATCTATTGGTGGATTTGTAACTTGAGCAAATAATTGCTTAAAGTAATTAAATAAAGGCTGATGCTTTTTAGAAAGTACTGCAAGTGGAGTATCAATACCCATAGCTGCAATTGCTTCTCCTCCATTTTTAGCCATTGGAAGTATTGCATCCTTATAATCTTCATAAGAATAACCAAATGCCTTTAATAATCTTGCTCTTTCTTCATCTGTATATTCTTCTGCCTTCTTATTAGGTATTGGTAAATCTTTTAATTCTATTAAATTGCTGTCAAGCCATTCACCATAAGGCTGTCTATTAGCATAAGTTTCCTTAATTTCTTCATCGTCTATTAGTCTTCCTTTAACAGTATCAACTAATAACATTTTTCCTGGTCTTAATCTATCCTTTTTAACAATTTTAGCAGGATCTATATCAAGTACTCCAACTTCTGATGAAAGTATTAATGTATCATCATCTGTTATGTAATATCTTGATGGTCTAAGTCCATTACGGTCTAAGATTGCTCCCATAATATCTCCATCACTAAATAATATTGATGCAGGACCATCCCATGGTTCCATCATTGTTGCATAGTATTGATAAAAATCTCTCTTAGCCTTACTTATGTTAGTATCTTTTTCCCATGGTTCTGGTATAGTAATCATAACTGCAAGTGGTAATTCCATACCGCTCATAACTAAGAATTCTAATGTATTATCAAGTCTTGCAGAATCTGAACCATTAGGATCAACTACTGGTATAAGTTTATGCATTTCATTTTTCAAGTAAACTGATGACATGTTTTCTTCACGAGCAAGCATTTTATCAGCATTACCTCTAATTGTATTAATTTCACCATTATGAACCATAAATCTATTTGGATGAGCTCTTTCCCAGCTAGGATTTGTATTAGTTGAGAAACGTGAGTGAACCATAGCTATTGCTGATTCATAATCTTCATCTTGAAGATCTTCAAAGAACAATCTAAGTTGCCCAACTAAAAACATTCCTTTATATACAATTGTACGACTAGATAGTGAAACAACATATGTATTATCATTACTTTGTTCAAAAACTCTACGTGCAACATATAATTTTCTATCAAAATCTAAACCTTGCTTTACATCTTTAGGTCTCTTTATAAAACCTTGCATTATGTTAGGCATACAATCTATTGCTTTTTTACCTAATACATCTGGATGAGTTGGAACTTCTCTCCAACCTAAAAATTCTAATCCTTCTTTTTCTACTATTATTTCAAACATCTTTTTTGCTTGGTTTCTTTTAAGTTCATCTTGAGGGAAGAAGAACATTCCTATTCCATAATCTCTTTCTGAACCTAAAAAGATGCCGAGTGGTTTAACAACTTTTGAGAAAAAGTTATGAGATATCTGTAATAGTATTCCAACTCCGTCTCCTGTCTTACCCTCGGCATCTTTGCCAGCTCTATGCTCTAAATTTTCAACGATTTTTAATGCGTTTGCTACAGTTTCGTGCGTCTTTGCACCTTTAATATTTACTATAGCACCAATTCCACAGTTATCATGCTCAAATTGTGGATCATACATGCCCTTGGCATTAGTATTTAAATTCACTGTATTATCCATACCACACGCTCCGTTTCTTTATTTATTTTTTTCTTAAATATACACTATTTTTTTATTAATGTAAATATTTCTTGTAAAAAAGTTAATTTTTTTAAGTAAAATATCTATTGCACTTTATTTTTTAAAGATCCCCTTTATCTTTATAAATAGAAAATAGCTTTTTATTTGTTTTTTTAACTTAATATATATAAAATTATCAAATTATAACTTGATATTATATTAATTTAATTAATTTTTGCAACATTTTTTATCAAAAAAATTTAGCCTTGAAATATTATTTTCAAAGCTAAATTCTCACAATATTAATTATAAATTATTTTGCGCCATATATTTTATAGTAGTCATCAATTCTTGCTTTTATTTCATCATTAATTATTACTTTACCATTTATTTCTTTATTATATAAATAGTCAATAACTTCTTCCATTGTAACTATTGCACAAGCTTTAAATCCATACTTTTCTTGAAGCTCTACTAATGCAGATTTTTCTCCTTGTCCTTTTTCCATTCTGTTTACTGATATTACAAGTCCAACTACATCTGCATTCCCTTGACTTTTTATTATTGGCATAGTTTCATATATTGATTTTCCTGATGTTGTAACATCTTCTGTTATAAGAATTTTATCTCCATCCTTTATTTTACTTCCAAGAAGTATTCCTGTATCACCATGATCCTTAACTTCTTTTCTGTTTGAACAATAGCTTACATCTATTCCATACTTATCTGCAAGAGCCATAGTAACTGTTACACTTAATGGAATACCTTTATATGCTGGACCAAATACTATGTTAAAATCTTCATTAAAATTTTCTTTTATAGCAGCTGCATAAAATTCACCTAGTTTTTTAAGCTGGCTTCCTGTTTTATAGTTACCTGTATTTACAAAGAAAGGAGTCTTTCTACCACTCTTTGTTACAAAATCTCCAAAAGTTAAAACATTACTTTCAATCATAAATTCAATAAAATCTTTTTTATATTGTTGCATATTAAATCCTCCTAATTTTTAAACAATTCCTACAATTTCATTAATATCTTTAATTCCTTGATCCTTGCAGAAGGCTTCCATTTCTTCTATAATTTCCTTTCCTGCCATTGGATTTGCGAAATTAACTGTACCAAATTGAACAGCACTAGCACCAGCCATCATAAATTCAATAGCATCTTTACCTGATGAAATACCTCCAAGACCTATAACTGGAATACTTACTGCCTTTGATACTTGATTTACCATTCTAAGTGCTACTGGCTTTACCGCTGGACCTGAAAGACCTGCATACACATTGTTAAAAACAGGCTTTCTTTTGTAAATATCTATTGCCATGCCACTAAGGGTATTTATAAGTGATAAAGAATCAGCACCTGCTTCCTGACATTTTAAAGCCATATCAACTATGTTTTCTGCATTAGGTGATAGTTTGACCATTAAAGGCTTTTTACATATTTTTTTGATTTCCTTAACAAAATCGTGAGCAACATCAGCTTTAATTCCGTATGCCATTCCTCCACATTTTACATTAGGGCATGATATGTTAAGTTCTATTATATCAACGTTTGTATCATTTAGCTTTTCAATAGCTTCTGCATAATCTTCATAACAGCCACCACCTACATTTGCTAAAATATTAGTATTTAGTGCTTCCATCTTTGGAAGTTCAACTTCAATAAATTTATCAACTCCTGGATTATTAAGACCTACCGAATTCATCATACCAGAAGGTGTTTCAAAAACTCTAAGTCCATCATTTCCAGCTTTAGGTTTTATTGTTAACCCCTTTGAAGATATTCCTCCTAAAATTCCAGTATCATAAAATTCATTGTATTCAGATCCGAAACCAAAGGTTCCAGAGGCTGCTATAACTGGATTTTTAAATTCCACTCCATTTATATTTACTTTTAACATTAAAATCACCTCCGCCTTATTAAAGTTCGACATAATATCCATCAAATACTGGACCATCTTTACATGTTCTCTTATTTCCATCTTTTGTTTTGCATGTACATACAAGGCAAGCACCTACTCCACATGCCATATGTTTCTCCATAGAAACATATATCTTTACATTCTTTTCTTTGCACATTTCAATAACTTTTTTCATCATTATTTCAGGACCACAACATAAAACTGTGTCATATTCTTCTGGCTTTAATATATCTGTAACAAATCCCTTATGACCATATTTTCCTGTATTAGTTGTTACATTAACTGAATCTGCATATTTTAAAAGTTCTTCTTTTAAGTATATTTCATCTCTAAAGCCTGCATAAACATCTATAACTGCATCTTTATATTTTTCTCTAAGTCTTTTTGAAACTTCAACCATTGGTGCAGTTCCTATTCCACCAGTTACTATTGCAACTTTTCCTAAATCCTTACTTAAATCAAATCCATTTCCAAGAGGGCCTGTTAGGTTTATATAATCTCCCTCATTAAGCTTTGAAAATTCTTCTGTACCTTTTCCAACTACAGCATAAAGAAAAGTTATTTTGTTATCTTCTTTTTCGCAAATACTAATTGGTCTTGGAAGAAGAGTTTGACCATTTAATTTAAGCATGTAAAATTGTCCTGGTTTTATTTCATTAGTATCTTCACATACCATTTTATATATATTATCTACTACTTTTTCATTATAAAGTACTTTAGACTTTTTATAGTTCATTAAAATGCCTCCTATTTGTTTAATACTGCTGCTTTAATTTCATCTCTCATTCTTATTGCTTCTTCTCTTGCACATTTTGCAAAATCTTCTTCAGGCCTTTCTGCTTTTTTATATGCAAGTAAAATTCCTCTTGATGAATTAACTACTCCACCGTTTCCATTATTTAAATACATTGCTACTGTTTCTGCTTTTCCACCTTGTGCACCATAACCTGGTATTAAGAAAAACATTTTATTAAATCTTTCTCTAAGTTCTTTTCCTTCTTCTGCATGAGTACATCCTATTACTCCTCCAAGTGGGTGATAACCGCAATCTGCAACTAAGTCTTTGCCCATTTCCATAAGCTTATCACCAACTACTTTATATACCTTACTATTATCTATAGTATCTAAATATTCTATATCTTCTGCACCTTTATTTGATGTTCTTACAAGACTGAATATTCCTTTTTTACCACTTTCGATATATGGCATATATGGTTCTATACTATCCATTCCCATATAAGGGCTAAGAGTAATAAAATCTGCCTCAAAATCTCCTTCAAAGTGAGCTTTTGCATATTGCTTTGCTGTGGCTGCAATATCTCCTCTTTTTATATCTGCAATTATTATTGCATCTTTTTCTCTTAAATATTGTAAAGTTCTCTTATAAGCCATAAGACCTGCTATTCCAAGGGCCTCATAATATGCTATTTGTACCTTAAAGCATGCTGCTACATCTTCTGTTTCATCTATAATTGCCTTATTAAATTCAAATATAGCATCCTCATCTGATTTACCTTCTTTTATGAAAGCTGGAATATAATCAAGTGCAGTATCAAGACCTACACATACAACTCCTCTTTCTTCTACTCTCTTATAAAGTTTATCCATTATTGAACTCATTAAAAGAACCTCCTAACTAATAAATAAAAAGCCTTCCTTAATATGTAAGGAAGGCGCAATTAACCTATAATAATCTAACTTTCTTCCTTACTGACGTCACTGCATCAAATTAAAGGACTTCATTTAGATTAGAATATCATTAAAATATATAATTGTCAATTACATAAATTTCAATAAATAAGCTTTATTCTTCATATGCAATTTTACCATTTGCTATAGTAACTTTAACTTTTCCATAAAGCTTAGCTCCTACAAATGGTGTATTTTGTGCTTTAGATGCAAAATCATTTGTTACTGTAAATTCATTATTATCATCAAATATAACTATATCAGCTTTTTTCCCTTCTTCTAATGAACCTGCATCAAGATTATAAAGCTTAGCAGGGTTTATAGTCATTTTTTCTAAAAGTTCCATCATAGATAAGTGACCTTTTTTAACTAGATTTGTAACACCTAAAGGAAGGGAAGTTTCAAGACCAATTATTCCACTTGGAGCTTTTAAAAGTTCTCTCTCTTTTTCTTCTTTAGAATGAGGTGCATGATCAGTTGCAATAATTTCTATTGTATTATCTTTTAATCCTTCTATAATCTTTTTTTGATCTTCTAATGTTCTAAGAGGAGGATTCATTTTTGCTAATGTTCCATGTTTTAAAACAGCCTCTTCTGTTAAAGAAAAATGATGTGGAGTAGCTTCTGCATAAACTTTTGCTCCAAGAGATTTTATAAATCTTATCATTTCTACTGAATTTCCAGAACTTATATGCTGAATACTTACCTTTGCACCTGTATTTAACGCAATCATACAATCTCTCGCAACAAGGGCATCCTCAGCACACCTTGTAGCTCCTTTAAATCCAAGTTTTTTAGATATTTCTCCATCATTTACTCCTGGTCTTCCCATAAGGCTTGGATCTTCTTCATGAAAACTTAAAGGCACATCAAGTTCTTTTGCCATTTCCATAGCTTCTAAAACTATTTTTCCATCCCTAAGTGGAATACCATCATCAGTAAATCCTACTGCCCCAAGTTCTTTTAGCTTTTTCATATCTACAAGTTCTTTTCCCTTAAATTCCTTTGAAATAGCAGCAGCTTGATATATATTTATTTTAGTTTCCTTAGCCTTATCTAAAATATATTTTAAAGTTTCTTCATTATCTACTATAGGATTTGTATTAGCCATACATACAACAGATGTAAATCCTCCTTTAGCAGCAGATTCTGAACCTGTAAAAATATCTTCCTTATATGTAAAACCTGGATCTCTAAAATGAACATGAACATCTATAAGTCCTGGTGCTACAATCATATTAGTGGCATTTATTACTTTTTCAAATTCATCTTCCTTGTTAACTTTTCCAATTTTAATTATTTTGTCATCTTTAATTACAATGTCTAAAACTTCATCAATTTTATTTTTAGGGTCTATTACTCTTCCGTTTTTTATTAGTATCATTTATTATTACACCTCATTAAATTTTTTTATAAAATATGGACAAATGAACTCCATGTTCTTCTGTCATTTCTCCTATTATCTCATATCCAAGACTTTTATAAAAGTGATGATTCTTCATCTTATCTTTTGGAGTTATTCAACATTCATATTATTTATTCCTTTACAAATAGCAAATTAAAAACTCTTTCAGTAATATATATCTCATCATCTACTATATTCACATTATACCCTTCAATAATTTCCTTGCTATGTTTTTTTATTATATCTTCAAATTCTAAAGCAGTATTCTTCTTTTTAGGAAATGTAATAGATGTTTCAAAGCCCTCCTTAATATTCATATATATCACCTCTACTATAAATCCTGACTTTCACTAGTTATAGCATCTATTTCTTGTAATCTATCAAATTTGCCTTTAAAAACTTCTGGCTTTATATTTAGTTTATTAAGTTCTTCTAATGTAAAGAATTTATATATCATATCATTATCAAGACCTGTAAATTCATTATCATTTTCAAAATCTGCTTCACCATAATATACAAAATTATATTCATGAAATTTTCTATTATCATATGTAAAGAAATTTTCTATGAGAGTTATGAATTTTATGTTTTTAAGATCAACTCCAAGTTCTTCTTTACATTCTCTTATAAGAGCATCTTTAGAATTTTCAAGAGTCTTTATTCTGCCACCTACACATATCCAAAAATCATCATTAATATTTTTATGCATAAGGTATTTATCCTTATATTTTATTATTGCGCATACTCTGCAGTTCAATAGTACATCATTAATCATAACACTTATATCATCTTTCATTACAATCATATCCTTTTATGGTAATAAACATATATTATATACTAATTACCTTATTATAACAATAGTATGCAGTTTTTGCATATTTATTCATTTTAATGCATAATCAATTTACATTTCTGCAATAATAATGTATAATTATAATACAAAGTAAAAATTACATTTAATAAATAAGGAGGACAATAATGGGGATTAATTTAAGAGGAAGAAGTTTTTTAAAACTATTAGATTTTACTCCAGCCGAAATTAGATATTTAATTGATTTGGCAAAGGATTTAAAAAATTTAAAAAGAGCAGGCATAGCTCATGATAAATTAAAAGGAAAAAATATAGTATTATTATTTGAAAAAACATCAACAAGAACAAGATGTTCTTTTGAAGTTGCAGGGCATGATTTAGGAATGGGTGTAACATACTTAGATTCTGCTGGATCTCAAGTAGGTAAAAAAGAAAGTATAGCTGATACTGCAAGAGTTCTTGGAAGAATGTATGATGGCATAGAATATAGAGGCTTTAGTCAAAAAACAGTTGAAGACTTAGCTAAATATTCAGGTGTTCCAGTATGGAATGGTCTTACTGATGAATTCCACCCTACTCAAATGATTGCTGATCTTTTAACTATAGAAGAAAAATTAGGACATTTAAAAGGTGTCAACTTTACTTATATGGGTGATGCAAGAAACAACATGGGTAATTCTCTTATGGTTGCTTGTGCAAAAATGGGAATAAATTTTACAGCATGTGCTCCTAAAGAACTTTTCCCTGCAGAAGATTTAGTAAATACTTGCAAAGAAATAGCAAAAGAAAATAACTGTACTATAAGATTAACTGAAGATGTTAATGAAGGAACTAAAAATGCAGATGTATTATATACAGATGTTTGGGTATCAATGGGAGAACCAGATGAAGTTTGGAAAAGTAGAATAAATCTTTTAAAACCATACCAAATAAATAAAGCTGCTATGGATAATGCAAAACCTGATGCAATATTTATGCATTGCCTTCCATCATACCATGATTTAGGTACAAAGGTAGCTCAAAATATACATGAAAAATTTGGACTTTCAGAACTTGAAGTAACAAATGAAGTTTTTGAAGGAAAACAATCTGTTGTTTTTGATGAAGCTGAAAATCGTATGCATTCAATTAAAGCAATAATTTATGCAACAATTGGAGTTTAATACTAAAAAATGCATGTGCTTTTGCACATGCATTAAATTAATTATCAGCAAGTCTTGTTATAGTATCACAATATTCACATCTATAAGTTCCTTTCTCTCTATCCATTAATATAAATGAATGAGGAACATATTTTTCATCTATTGTAATACATCTTGGATTTTTACATATTAATATATTTTCAACCTTTTCTGGAAGTTGTGGTTTTACTTTGTTAACTATTTTTCCATCCTTAACTTCATCTATAGTTATTCTTGGAGACATAAGTGCTAAAATAGTATAATCAACATCACTTGTATCTTCTTTTTCAAATTTTATTATATCTTTTCTGCCATATTGTTTACTTTCAGCATTTATAATAAGGGCTGCTCTTTCATTATTTTTATCTAAATTAAGATATTTAAATATTTTAACCCCTGCACCTGCTTCAATATGATCAATTACAAGTCCATTTTTTAAACTAGTTATTTCAAGCATTTTATACCACCCCCAAAAGTTTTGCCATAAGTGCCATTCTTACATACATACCATTTTCTGCTTCCTTAAAATAGCATGCCCTTTTATCATTATCTACATCCATTGATATTTCATTTACTCTTGGAAGAGGATGCATTACTATCATATCATCCTTTGCAAGCTTCATTTTTTCAGCATTTAATACATAACTATCTTTTAATCTTAGATATTCTTCTTCATTAAAAAATCTTTCCTTTTGGATTCTTGTCATATAAAGAATATCAAGTTCAGAAATAACATCTTCTATTCTATCTACTTCTTTATATTTTATATTATTCTTTTCAATAAATTCTTTTTTTATGTATTCAGGAATTCCAAGTTCTTTTGGAGAAATAAGTACAAATTGTACATCTTTATATCTTGTCATAGCTTTTATAAGTGAATGTACTGTTCTTCCATATTTAAGATCACCACAAAGACCTATTATATGTCCATTTAAACTTTTCTTTTCACGTCTTATAGTTAAAAGATCTGCAAGTGTTTGAGTAGGATGTTGATGACCTCCATCTCCAGCATTTACTATTGGTACACTTGAGTATTTACTTGCAACTCTTGCTGCACCTTCCCTTGGATGCCTCATAGCTATAATATCTGTATATATAGATACCATTTTTATAGTATCAGCTAATGTTTCACCTTTAGATGCTGAACTTGAATTTGGTTCTGAAAATCCAAGGACCTTACCTCCAAGTCTCATCATTGCAGCTTCAAAGCTAAATCTTGTTCTAGTGCTTGGCTCATAAAAAAGTGTTCCAAGAATTTTTCCATCACAAACCTTTGAATATTTTTTTGGATTTTCTATAATTTTATCTGCTAAATCAAAAATAGAATCTAATTCTTCAGTAGAAAAATCCATTGGATCTATTAAGTGTTTATTTTCCATAAAATCACTCCTTTTTAATATGCATAAAAAATGCCTTCCTAAAATTTCTAAAGGAAGGCATAAAAATCCCATGTAATTAAATTCACATATTTATAATATATCTTCCTTATTGATATCTCTGTACCAAATTAAAGGTTATCTTTTGTTTAGAATAACACCAAAAAAATATATTGTCAAATAAATTAGAATCTAAAATCTCTCTTTCCATTATTTTCATCTTTTAGATGTTCTATAACTAGTTTTTTTACTTTTTCATTTGGAATATTTTCAATTTGCTTTTTAATCATTTCTTCTCCTACTTCCTTAGTTGAAGAAGATGCATAATCTTCTAAATATTCTTTTAATGTCATTAAAGCATTTGGAAGACAACAGTTTTTAATTTGTCCAGCTTTTACAAGGGACATAAATCTATCTCCAGTTCTTCCTTCCCTATAACATGCTGTACAAAAACTTGGAATATATCCCAAATCTAAAAGCCAATGTACAACTTCATCTAAAGTTCTATTATCATTTACATCAAATTGAGCTGAATTATCTTCTTCTGATTCCTTTTCTGCATAACCACCTACACTTGTAGATGAAGCTCCGCTAATTTGTGATACTCCAAGATGTAAAACTTTTTCTCTTGTTTTTTGTGATTCTCTTGTAGAAATTATTATTCCAGTATAAGGAACTGCTATTCTAAGTACAGCTACAATTTTTGCAAATATCTCATCAGATACAGCATTTTTATAATCAGTAGGATCTACATCATCTGCAGGACGTATTCTTGGAACACTAATTGTATGAGGACCAACTCCACATGCTGCCTCTAAATGTTCTGCATGCATTAAAAGCCCTGTAAAATCATATTTATATGTTTCAAGTCCAAATAAAACTCCTATTCCCACATCATCAATTCCACCTTCCATTGCTCTATCCATAGCTTCTGTATGATAAGCATAGTCATGTTTTGGACCAGTTGGGTGAAGTTTTTCATAGTTTTCCTTGTTATAAGTTTCTTGAAATAATATATATGTTCCTATTCCAGCTTCTTTTAATTTTCTATAATTTTCAACAGTTGTAGCTGCAATATTTACATTAACTCTTCTTATAGCACCATTTTTATGATGTATGCTGTATATTGTTTTTATACTTTCAAGTACATATTCTATTGGATTATTTACAGGATCTTCTCCTGTTTCAAGTGCAAGCCTTTTGTGCCCCATATCTTGAAGTGCTATTACTTCTTTTCTAATTTCTTCTTGTGATAATTTTTTTCTTCTAATATGTTTATTTTTATGATGATATGGACAATAAACACATCCATTTACACAGTAATTTGAAAGATAAAGAGGTGCAAACATAACAATTCTATTACCATAAAATTCTTCTTTTATCTTTATAGCTAAGTCATATATTTTTTTGTTTAATTCTTCATCTTCACAATCTAAAAGAAGCAATGCCTCTCTGTGAGATATTCCTTTAAGATTTTTAGCTTTTTCAAGTATACTTTCAATTAGCTGCTTGTTATTTTTGTTATTTTTTGCAAATTCAAGTGAATCTAAAATTTCCTCATGACTAATAAATTCTGTAGCCACCTTTGATTTTGGATTATACATCATACATTTCCTTCTTTCTTGTTATTTTGATTGTTTAGAATATATAGTCTTTACATTTATCCCTTTAATCATTCCAAGCTTTCCAGAAAGTGAACTAATTACATTATTACTTGCATCTATAACAATACTAATAATACTTACATTCTTTTCCCTATATGGTATTCCCATTCTTCCAACTAAGTATTTTGAATATTCATGTAAAACTTCATTTAATTTTTCAGTTGAATTCATATCCTCAACTATTATTCCAATTAATGCTATTCTTGTTTCCATAAATATTCTCCTTTAAAATAAATTAAAAAATCCTTACGCAAAAAAGGCGCAAGGATAGCATAAATTCTTTTTTATACTTTATCGCCTTATTAATTAGGTAATTCCTGGTTACTTCAGAACGATTTTTATATTTTTTATCTTTTTTCTTAGAAATTTTCATCTTTGAAATCAGACACTTTATTATATCATATTTTAAGCTAATTGCATATTTCAATATATCTTTTAAATTTGCCTTTATTTACAGAACCTCTATCTTTAATTACAAATCCTGCAGACTTAATTAAACTACTCATATTTTCAAAAGTTATAAATATTACTTTTTTAGATATCCTTCTAGCTGAATAAATAATATTTTTTTGTGCTTCATATGTTGTTTTTGTAAAAAGTCCATAAGGAATATCAATTATGCATGTATCATAAGTTTGTTTTATATCATTAATATCTTTAAAACTTATAATTTCTCTATTATATCCAAAAAAGCTTAAATTATCTCTAGCCCTTGAAACTATCTGCTTATTAATATCACTGCCACAGGCATTAATCCCCATAGATAATGCTTCTAAAATAACTGTTCCAACACCACAACATGGATCTATTAAACTTTTAGATAAATCATTACCTACAGCAATATTTACAACAGCTCTTGCAACTCTTGTACTTAAGGAATTAGAATAAGAATTAGGCTTATCATCATGAACATGCCATAAAAAATTATTTTTTATGTATTCTCCAAAAATCCATTTATTATTAAACCTTGTTAAAGCTAAAACTATCTCAGGTTCATGAATATCAGCATTTCCATTAATAGCTATACCCATCTCTTTAATTAGTTCCATTCTTTTCTTATAAGGCACATTAGGTTTATGAGATTTTACATATACTATTTTAAATAAATCATAAGATAACTTATCTCTTTTTATATCATTTATAATATCAAGAATATTATCCTCTTCATAAATTATCTTAATACCTTCCTTAACATATGTACTTCGTGAAACTTCAATAGAAACATCAGATACAAAACACTTTTCCTGTGGTAATATATTAAATAAAGATTTTATTTCTAAATTACATAAGGATTTTTCATATTCAGGATAATTTATTATGTATAAATATTGTTTTTTCATATTATTTATTTTCTTTTAGCCCAGATGAACCAAAACCATTTTCTCCTCTTTCACTTTCTGAAAGATTTTCTACTTCTTCTACTTCCACCTTAAATACAGGTTTTATAACCATTTGAGCTATTTTCATTCCTTCTTCTATTTTAAAAAGTTCATCACCATGATTTATTACAATGACACCTATTTCTCCTCTATATCCTTCATCTATAGTTCCTGGAGAATTTACAAGTGTTATACCATTTTTTAATGCTAAACCACTTCTTGGTCTTATTTGTGCTTCTGTATTTTTAGGTAATTCTATTTTTATACCTGTATGTACTAAAGCTCTTTCTCCTTTCCTAAGTTCAATTTCATCTATTGAATATAAATCAAGTCCTGCATCTCCTGGATTTGCATAGTTTGGTATTATAGCTTTACTACTTAGTTTTTGTATTTTTAATTTATAGTTTTCCATATATATTCTCCTTTCAATTTTATATAACAATTATAATATTTTACTTTATTTTAGAATTCATATATTCTTATGTCAACATATAAAAATAACATAGCCACATGATTTATGCAGCTATGTCTTAAATATAATAACTTTATTATTTTATTTTGTTTATAAAACCATTAGAATATGTATAAGTTCCAGCCTGTGAAAAATAATAATTTGCTCCATTTCTACTATCCCAACTTCCATTTCCATTGTTAAAGCAAGCAGTCAAATCATTACAATTGCCCAAATTTACAACTAACTTATGTGTATATCCAGACATTTCATTAGTTTTCTCCATTTTTACTCCCGGAGCACTTGTCCATGCACCATTTCCTATTTTATAATGCATATATGGAGTATCATATCCTTTATAATATATTGTTATTTCATTTTTTTCATTACCAATTGGTACTATATTTCCATTGCAATATCCATAAGTTCCAATGTTAAAGCTATAATTTTTGCCACCATTACTATCCCATTGACCAGCTCCGTTATTAAAGCATGCTGTAAGTGATGTTGCCTCGCCTAAGTCAATTTCTGCTTTATAATTATATCCCTCAACATCAGTACATGGCATCATTTTAATTCCAGGTGCTGCTGTCCATTTTCCTCCAACACTATAATGAATATATGGGTTTTCATATCCCTTGTAGTATATTGTAGTAACATTTTTTGATTTTTCTGTTACTGTAATTGTCTTTTCAAAGGAAGTTTGACCTCCTTGAGCTTCTCTTGCATATGCAACAATTTTATAAGTTCCTGCTTTTTCTGGCTTCCAAGTTACTGAATTGCTACTAGAAGAATTTAAAATTGATTCTCCATTAACTGTAATTGAATAATAATTTAAGCCCTTACCACCAGTTGTATTTATTGTAAGAATAGCTTCATTACCTTCCTTAAATGTATCTCCTAAACTTGATGTAACTGATTGTATTTTAAGATATTCATATGGCAATATTGTAAGATTTAAGCTTTTACTTGTAACTGTTTTATCATCTTTAGCTTCTACAGTTATTGTGTAATTTCCTTCCTTACCCATCATCCATGCTAAATCACTATATTGTGAGTAGTTTCTTATAATGCCACTTTCACCTGTTGTATTATTTTTATAAGAATATCTATATTGAACATTTCCAGTAGCATTTTTTACTTGAGCTTTAAAAATAGCTTGATTACCAGACACCATTTTATCTCCAACATTAGATGTAAAACTAGAAATCTCTAATTTTTTAGTTGGTTTTTCAATTTTTGTTATTATACCGTTATTAAATGTATAATATCCAGGTGTAAATGTGTAATTTTTGCCAACATTACTATCCCATTGACCAGCTCCATTATTAAAACATGCTATAAGGTTTCCTTCATCCCCTAAATCAATAGTTGACTTATATGGATATCCTTCTAGTTCATCACATTTTTCCATTTGTATTCCTGGAGCACTTGTCCAAAAGCCATTATCGCCTATTTTGTAATGAATATTTGGATTATTATAGCCCTTATAGTATATGTGCACAGTTGTTTCTTCTGAATTAGTAACTTTATAAATTGTTGATTTTTCTGCCTTTTGACCACTTTTAGTATCTTCCGCAATAACTTTAACTGTATATGTTCCTTTTTCATTTGGAATCCAATTAAATATATCAGATTTATTGCTTGTACTTACTATTTTGTTATCTTTAATAATTTCATATGTGTATTTGATAAATTCACTATCTTTATTTACTTTACATGATATATTTATTGGTGTGTTAATTTCCTGTGGTGAATTTTTATCAAAATTTATACTTTCTATTGAAAATTCTTCTGCTGGAAGTATATTTAATTCTTTTTTAAAATAAGCATATTCTCCTGTAATTAAATCGTCAACAGAAATAATAACAGAAAACTTACCAGGTTCTTTTGGAAATACAAAAACATTTCCACCTTGCTCTAAAAAGTCATATTTCATATCTTCATAGCCAGGATATAATCCATAGCATATATTAATATCATATTTACCTGAACCACCTGTTATATTAGAAGATACTAATATACTATCAAAAGCTCTACAAACATCTTTAGATGCAACAGCACTTAATTTTAAACTATCATATACTTCACTTGCTTTATTATCTCTTATTTCATATATTCCAGGAGTTACTTTATACCTATTACTCCACTTACCTTCAGATTTAACCATAACAAAAATATCTTCATCATTGTAGTTATCTAAATCTATAATAGAATAATAACAATCAGAACTATTACTGTTTAAATTCATCTTCAATTCACTAGACCAATTTCCATTACCTATTTTATACTTTATATAAGATTGAGAATTATCATAGGCTAATACTTTAACTCTATTATTTGTAATTTGTTTTTTTACAAAATTAGAATATCTGTTATCATTTGTATATGCCCTTACTAAATAAGTTGATTTTCCAGTTACAAAATTATCATCTTCATAATAATTTTCTTTAGTTTTTGCAATTAAATTATCATTACGATATATCTCATACCCTTCTATATTATCTACTTTGGGCCATTCTAATTTATATCCAGAGTCTGTATTTATAACATTCAGTTCAGAAGGCGTACCAACTTCACTTTCCTTAAGATAAAAACTGCTAAAAGAATTGCAAATTGAATAATCATCATTATTTTTTGCTTTTAATAAATATTCTTTATTGTTCTTTTTATCCTTAAGCTTAACTTCTTTAATTGTATGTGTATAATTTCCTTGTCCTATAATGTCCTCAATTTTAAATGTCAATCCATTTTTCATAATATAATTTAATGTATAATTTTCATTAATTGCAGCCAAATCAAAACTCATTTTTCCTTCTGATACATTATTGCTACCATCTAATGAAATTCCTTCATTATAAGAATTCATTCCATCTGATGAAAATGGATATAAATAAGTATCTTTATCTGTACAATCTCCATTATTAATAGTCATTCTTAAGGCTTCCCTATCATTAGTATCAAAAGTTACTTCTAAATATAATTTTTCCTTATCTGCTTCCTTTTTTATTGTAAAAGTATTTAACTCATAACCTTCTATTATAGGTCTTTTATTATTATATCCTTTATATCCATTTACTGATGATACCTTATTTAATGCATCATAAGCCACCCATATAAATCCATTATTTCCGTAACCTTCTCCCCATGAATTTACGATTTTAAATGCACCCATTTCTCCATCATCTATCTTGTTGTTATTATTTACATCAATCCATATATCATCATTATATCCAACAAGTGTCATTGCATGACCACCATACATATTACCATCACAAGTATATACTGCTTGTTCATTAGCAAATTTACTATTTTCTGGTACTTCAGCATTAGTTTTTAAATTAGTAGTACAAAAATCATCTATTGTTGTTGAAATAGAAAGTATATTTCCATCATTAAGTACTTTCTTTATAACATTTAAATTATCATCTTTTGCAGATGTAATTGGAGTATCTTCACTTTCATCTGCAAATTTCACATTTATAATATCATCAATTTGATATTGTTTTGCCTTTTCATATAAATTTAATTCAGGTTGAGTGTGATAATCAGTAACAAAATTTGGTGATACATTATAAGATGTTTCTACTGGAACATCCTCAATTGTAACTGATCCAATTTCTTTTAATACCTTAAGGCAATCAGAAGTTACAGAACCATCATCAACACCATGATTAGTTAAATTATATGTCCAAATAGGGCTCATAGTGTTTTCTATTGTAGACTCTCTATTTAATTCTTTATTAGTCATATAAGTCATACAATAATATGTATTTGCATAACTAACACATGCACCTACATATTGACAACTTATCTTTGGAAAATATTTTTTAGTTTTCTCGTCTGTAGGTAAATCAACTTTTGATGGCAATATACTTGGTGCAGCATTTTTTAACATATTATTATTTTGTTTTTTGCTGTTTTTTAATTGCTGAAGTTCATTTACATTTGTAACAATAGTACTGTTATTCTTAAGCCAGTTTTTACTTTCTTCAGTTGGCTCAATTAATCCCGTTGGCATAGAAGAAAAATCTTCTTTTTCTAGATTATTATCATCAGCTTCTTGTGATGATTCTTCATTATAAGTATACTTATCCCTTTCATCTGTAGCTAAAGCTTCTATTCTTGCTGGAAATAGACTACATATAAATGTACCTAAAGCAAAAAACGTTGCTACTCTTTTTAATAATGTTTTTTTATTCATTTTTTCCCCCTTGTTTTTTCAAAAATACAATAAACTATATCTTTTGTATTTCAAAATTCATATAAAAATGATATTTTATACCGTAGATAGTATAACATTATGTTTTAAAAAAATCTTTAATACTTTGCCTTATAAAGTCTAAAGTAAACGTTATTAACTACTTTTTTCTTCTAATTTTAAAATTATACTATATTTGCAGCAAAACACCATCTTATTAATATTTTGCTGCAAAAACCATCAAAAAGCATCAAAATTATATTACTTCATTTTATTAATAATATATATTGTAAAACACTTATTTGATTTTGTTATATTTACTTCATTCCAATTAACATAGGTAGGTTTTAAAAAATATTTTTTATCAATAACTTCAATAATTCTATAGCTTCCATTTGGAATGTTTTTAAATGATGCTTTACCAATGTTATCTGTTTGTTTACACTCAATAAGTTCTGGGCATACACCATTTATTTTATACAAATTGATAGAAACTCCCTTTAATTCTATTCCTTTTATATTTCCTAAATATGCATATACATTTATTTCTCCTGTTTCTTCTTTATCTTCTTTTTTGCATCTTTCATTTTTTAATTCTTCACCCTTACCATCATCAAATTTGTCATCCTTATTTGATTTTACACATTCAAAATTCTTTTTATACTCATTAAAAAATTCTGCATATTCATTTTTTATATAGTCCTCATCATAGAAATCTTCATCACAATAATAATCTTTGTTTTCATAATATTTTTTACATTTTTCAATATCTTTTTCTTCATCACTTAATTCTTTTTTCTTTTTTCTACTAACACATTCTTTTTCTTTCTTTTGATTATGATTTTTATCTTTAGAATACCTTTTATTTGTTACACTACCTTTTCCAAAAACATCACTTACACCATTACAAGTAAAATTTTCACACCTACCATCAGGATAAGTTATATCAAAATTGACAATTAACTTTTCATTTCCCTTAACATCCTCAAATTCCTGAACACTTTTCATATAGTCATTCATATATTTATTAATAATAGGATCTTTTTCCTCCATATTCGTTATACATGTTTTATTAATGAGCTCCTTATCCACAATTATCCCTCCCTATGAAAGTACAATTTTTACAATATAAAAATTTTATATTATAAAATATGAGAAAAGTTTTAATAATGTGAACCATGAATAATTTACAAAAATATTCACAAACTAATTATGATATCTTTATAGGAAGTGACTTTATGAAAAAAATATTATCAATTTTATTATTACTTTTAATAATATTTCCTACAAAACCATATGCAGAAGAAATTGAAAATGAAAAAATAATATACCTTACCTTTGATGATGGTCCAGGAGCAAAGGTAACTGAAAACATATTAGATATATTAAAATCTGAAAATATTAATGCAACATTTTTTTTAATTGGTGACCAAATAAAAGATCAGGAAGATTTAGTTAAAAGAATAAATGATGAAGGAAACGCTATAGGATTACATAGTATGTCTCATTCTAAAAACAAATTATATTCATGTAATGAAAACTTTATTAATGAAATGTTTGAAGAACAAATCCTGTTGGAAAATATTTTACAAAAGAAAATATCCCTACTTAGATTTCCATTTGGATGTAACAATACAAACTACCACTTAAAAAAATCTTTAGTAGATGATCTTCATAACAAAGGCTTTAAAATATATGATTGGAATGCAGATTCTACAGATGGTGCCAATGCTAATGCACCTGTTCAAACTATTGTAAAACGTGCAAAATCTGATAAAGATACTATATATCTTTTAATGCACTGTGGATTTATTAACAAAAACTCAGCTAAAGCTCTTCCAGAAATAATAAAATATTATAAAGATAATGGTTATACATTTAAAGTAATTACTGAAGATACACCCGAAATTTTTCATTATATTGAAAAATAGCTTCATTGTTGAAGCTATTTTCCTAATACTTATTTAATAAATTCTTGTGTTGCATATACCTTATTTCCTATTTTATATACACCTACTCCAATACTAGTGTATGAATTTGAAATATAACATATTTTTTATATAAATTTACTGGTAACTTTATGGGTATATTTCAAATATAAACTTGCATATTTATATTATTCATTTACAATAAATATATTCTTAAAAAATATATATTATGATAAACTTAAATATAAAAATAGTGGATTTAAAAAGAATATATTTCTAATTAAATCCACTTACCCTTAAAGTTTTCTTCCAAGAAGCTTTTTAACATTATTAAATTCATCAGGCTTACTATAATAATATCCTTGTACAACATCACATAGTATACCTTTTAAATATTCAACCTGTTTTTCTTCTTCAACACCTTCTGCTACAACGTTTATTCCAAGTTCATGAGATAATTCTATTATTGCTTCTACGATGCATCTACTCTTTTTGTCATTTAACAAATCTATTACAAAACTTCTATCAATTTTCAAAACATCAATAGGCAATTTTGTAAGATAATTAAATGAAGAATATCCAGTACCAAAATCATCTAGTGCCACACTTATTCCTAAACTTTTAATTTTATTTAACTGTTCAATGTTTTCATCACATGTTTTCATAAGCATACTTTCTGTAATTTCAACTTCAATATACTTAGATGGAACATTGTATTTTTTTATAAATGTTTTAAAATCATCTATTATATTACTATATCTAAACTGTACTTCAGAAAAATTAACTGCTACTTTAAAATCATCATGACCTTCATTTAAAAGATTTTTTACTTTTTTAAAGACTTCTTCTAGTACAAATCTACCTATTGGAATTATCATCCTTGTACTTTCTGCAACTGGTATAAACTCCATAGGACTAACATTTCCAAGTTCTTTGCTTTTCCATCTAAGAAGAGCTTCAAAACCATTTACTGTAGAATCCTGTAATACTACCTTAGGTTGAAAAACTACATATAATTCATTATCTGAAATAGCAGTTCTTAAACCTTTTTCAATAGCATATACCCTATCTATTTCAGTACTTATACTATTATCAAAAAATTGAATTTCATCCTTACCATCATTTTTAGCTCTATATAATGCAGTATCAGCATTTTTCAATAGTATATTGTAATTACTTCCATTATCAGGCGAAAGGGCTACTCCTATTGACACAGTAATAAAAATCTCATTACCATTTAGTTTAATTCCCTCTTCAAAAGATTTTCTTAATAAAATTGCTAAATCTTTTGCTTCATTAAATGATTCTATACCATGTCTAAATATAATAAATTCATCACCGCTATATCTACATATAAGATCTCCTGCTTCAATTATTTTACTAAGTCTTATTGCAACCTTTTTTAAAATTCTATCTCCATCCTCATGACCATAAGTATCATTTATATACTTAAAATTATCTATATTAACTAAAACTAAGGCACATGATTCATTTTCCTTTTGAGATATTTTAAGATAATTATCTATAGTTCTTTTAGTATACGTACTAGATGGAAGATTAGTAACAACATCAAAATCAACTATGTTTTTTAATTCTTCTTCTGCTCTTCTTTCTCTTGTTACATCGTGAATTAAACCAAAATAAAATTGTACATATCCCATTTCATCATAAAAAGCTCTTAATTTTACATTAACACAAATAGTTCTGTTATTTATATCTTTCAATTTAAATTCAAGTCTTACATCCTTGTTACGCTGAATAATCTTATTCCAGATATTAAAAATTTCATCACCATTCATGTCATCATAAATGATATTTGAAAATTCTTCTAATGTAAACTTTACACTATCTCGTTTTTCTGAATTTAGCACTTTTGCCATATTCCCCATAATTTGAATGGTTTCACTTTCAATATTACAAATAATTAAATTATCCTTTGAAAACTCCAAACAACCACGGTACAGTTTGTTAATTTCATCATTGTTCAAATTATTAGAATTTAAATTTTCAAACCTTAAATAAGCTAAATTTTCATCCAATCTAATCTCCCTCCTTGGATTTAGATCTTAGACACTCTAATATTTAGCTCAATTAACATAAACTTAAAGCTTATTTATCATTATTTTTTTTGTCATTGACAATAGATACTACTAAAGCTGTAACTGCTGATGCAAGAACAGCTAATTTCATTACTTTTTTCTTTTTCATAAATATAACCTCCATATTCAATATAATTTAAATTCAAAACTAAAGCTAAAAAATATTTTGTAAGTTTTACTAATTACATCTAAATTGATTTAATTCCCCATTATATGAATACCCTATTGCCCTTAACCTCTCACATATTAAATTTTTAGATATATCATTTTCTATGCAAAAGCTTTCTAATGAACCATAAAAATCTCTAAGTTTCATATTAACTAAACTTAATAAAATATTAGGGTCCATACTCCTAATAGTTTCTTCGTTCATTACTCCTTCTCCTTATAAATATTATATCACAGTAAAAATAATCGACTTATAATTTTATACATAATTAACAATTTATTTACGAAATATAAAATAACATTAAAATTACTTATAATTCCAATATGCTATTCTTCGTCATAAATGTCTAAAAATGATGTTTTTTCCCCTTTCTTTTCCCAACCTAATATTGAATCCATTGCAACATTTTCAGCTGATTTAAAAATAGATTTATCAACATCCTTAAAATTCTTTTTAAGTTCTTTTATCATTTCTTTTATTTCAAATCTCTTATTTCCAATCTTTTTTGCAGCTATCATGCAAGCACAATTAAGAGGCCATATACCACTGTAGTTTATAAATCTTTTTATAGCTTCTTCTTCTATTAAGTATAATGGTCTTATAAGTTCAAGATTTTCAAAATTTTTAGCTTTAAGTTTTGGTAGCATTGTTTTAAAATTACCTGCATAAAGTACATTAAGCATTGTAGTTTCAATAACGTCATTAAAATGATGACCAAGTGCTAATTTATTGCATCCAAGTTCCTGTGCCTTAGCATAAAGAGAACCTCTTCTCATTCTTGCACACATATAACAAGGATAATCCTTAGCCATTTTATCTACTACTTCAAAAATTCCAGATTCATATATATGTGCTGGTATTTCTAAATATTCTAAGTTTTCTTTAAGAAGCTTTTTAATTTCAGGATGATACCCTGGATCCATAGCTATAAATTCAAGTTCAAAATTTACTTGACCATGTCTGTGAAGTTCTTGAAAAAGTTTTGCCATAAGCATACTATCTTTTCCACCTGATATTGCAACTGCAATCTTATCACCATCTTGAATTAATTCATATTCCTTAACAGCCTTGCAAAATTTAGACCATATAGGCTTTCTATATCTTTTAACTATACTTCTTTCAATTTCCTTTAGAGGCTTTTTTTCTTCCTCTGGTATTATTCTTTCGCATCCATTACCTGCAATGCCCATTATATATCACCTCATTACCATGATATTATATCACATAAAGCTATTTGTATTCATTGAAAGTTAAAATTTCATCTATGTTTTTTCTCACCTTTTTTCTTGGTTCTTTAATATCATAATACCCAAGAGCTATTACAAGATGTATTTCCTTATTTTTAGGAATATTTAAAAGTTCCTTTATAGGTTTTTCTCTAAACCATCCCATCATACATGTGCCAAGTCCTAAATCTCTTGCAGCTAAACATATGTGTTCACTTGCAATTCCAATATCCATTGAAGTAAAATCCTTTTGTTTTATTATACCTCCAATTTTAGATGTAATATTTCTTTTTTCCCCTACAACAACTATAAAGGCAGGTGCTGTTAAAGCAAATTTATTTATATTTGCAACTAAAGGATCATGAAGCATATGAGCTAATTTTTCTACCTTTTCTTTATTATTTACAATCACAAATTTCCAAGGTTGAGCGTTACAAGCTGAAGGTGCCACCCTTGCACTTTCAATAATTTTTATTATTTTTTCTTTTTCAACTTCTTTATTTATATAACCCCTTACACTTTCTCTTTTATTAACTAATTCAAAAAAATCCATTTTCTTACCTCTTATAATATCTTTATACTAATCTTATTATCTTTAATATAAGCTTCGCACTTTCCACCCTTTTTTAATTTTCCAAAAAGAATAGAATCTGCCATTTTAAACTTTATTTCATTATTTATTATTCTTTGTATTTCTCTTGCTCCAAATTCTACACTTACTCCTTTATTTATAATATAATTAATGCATTCTTTGTTAGGAACAACCTCTACATTTTTATTCATAAGTTTTTTATTTAAAATATCAAATTGTTTTAATGTAATTTTTTCTGCCATAGCATAATCAATATCATTAAATATAATAATTTTTGTTAATCTATTTCTAAATTCAGGATTAAATATTTTTTTAACTTCATCTATCATATTTTCTCTTTTTATTTTTCTTTCACCAAAGCCAATAAGACTCTTATTAACTTTTGAAGCCCCTGCATTAGATGTCATAATAAGAATTACATTTCTAAAGTCAGTTTTTCTACCTTTACTATCAGTAAGGTTAGCATAATCCATAACTTGAAGTAATATATTGTATATGTCAGAATGAGCTTTTTCTATTTCATCAAGTAAAAGTACACAATGAGGATTTTTTCTCACAGCATCTGTAAGAAGTCCCCCTTCTTCATATCCAACATATCCTGCTGGAGATCCTATAAGTTTTGATATTGTATGTTTTTCTGCATATTCACTCATATCAAATCTAATAAGTTCAATATTTAATGTTTTTGCAAGAACCTTTGCAATTTCAGTTTTTCCAACTCCTGTTGGACCAACAAATAATAAACTAGCTACCGGCTTATTATCATCATTAAGTCCTGCTCTTGAAAGTTTTATAGCTTCTGTAACATTAAAAACAGCTTCATCTTGACCAAAAACTTGGCTTTTTATTATTTTATCTATATTTTTTAACTTTTTACTTTCATCAGCCTCTACTGTTTGCTTTGGCACATTACATATTTTTGACAATACTTCTTCAATAAGTTTTTTATCTACAGTCTGCCTCTTTTTATTTTGAAGATGCATTTCTCTATATGCACCAGCTTCATCAATTAAATCAATAGCCTTATCTGGCAAAAACCTTTCAGTTATATATTTGTCACTTAAAATAACCGCATGTTCAATGGTACCTTTTAAATATCTTACCTTGTGAAAATCTTCATAATATTTTTTTAATCCATTTAAAATTTCTATAGTTTCATCAATTGAAGGTTCCTTTATTTGAACTTTTTGAAATCTTCTAAGAAGGCTTTTACTTTTTGCAAAATATTTATTATATTCTTCATAAGTTGTAGCACCTATAAATTTTATTTTTCCATCTGCAAAATATGGTTTTAATATATTAGACGCATCAAGAGCCCCTCCATTAGTGGCTCCAGCTCCAACTATATTATGTATTTCGTCAATATAAACAATAGGATTTTCAATTGTACTAATACCATCCATAATAAGTTTAAGTCTTTTTTCAAAATCACCTCTATATTGCGTTCCTGCAAGAACTGTACTTAATTCAATAGAATATATTTTTGCATTTTTCAATTTTTCTGGCACATTGCCTTCGTTAATTAATTTCGTAAGTCCCATAGTTATAGTAGTTTTACCTACACCTGCTTCACCTACATGGATTGGATTGTTCTTTGACTTCCTACAAAGTATTTCCATAGTTCTTTCAAGTTCATTTTTTCTTCCAATAAGGGGAGTCTTATCATAAACTTCTTCATTTAAACAAGTAACATATTTTAGCCACTCTTTTTCTTCCTTCTGCATACTAGAATCTTTTTTAACATCTTCAATAGAACTACTATATTCATCTTCATAATTTATAAGTTCTCTAATTAAGTTTATCTGTTTAACTCCTTGTTTTTCTACAAAATACGCAGCATTGCTTTCTCTAAGATTAAGTATGCCACTAATTATATGTGGAAGTTCAATAACCTCTTTATCACATGAAGTTGCCTTAAGAGTTGCAAAAGATAATACTTCATTAAATGAAAAACTTATTTCCGGATTACCTTTACAGTCTGAATCTAATTCATTTTCCAAGTAATTTTCTAAGTCCTTTTTTAACTTTTTTGAATTACCACCACTTTTATTAAAACTTTCTTGAAATTCCTTATTATTTACTATAGCAAGAAGCAAGTGCTCAGGAGTTACATATTCATGTTCCTTTTCTTTTGCTATGCTTATTGCATTTATTATTAAGTTTTCTACCATATCATTAAATTTCATAATCTTACGCCTCTTCCACCTTTATTCTAAATGGATATCCCTCATCTTTAGCTAGACTAAGGGATTTTTCGACTTTTGTTTTTGCAATATCATATGAATAAATTCCAACTACAGCACTGCCACCTTTATGTACACTCATCATTAAATTAAATGCTTCTTCATTATTTTTATTAAAAATCTTAATTAAAATATATATAACAAAATCCATTGATGTAAAATCGTCATTATACATAATAACTTTGAATTTACTAGGCTTTTTTATTTTTATTCTTTCTTTTTCTAAACCTTGTACATTTAGCCCCATATTATTATTTTCTCCTTGTAATATCTCGTGTATATCTTTAAACTTTATCTAAGTTATATAATATCATATTTTTTTAATAATATTATGATTTTTAAGTTATATTTAAGGTTCTTATTTAATAATATATTCATAGAAGGAAACAAAAACAAAAGTATTTGTAGTTCATAAATACTAAAAATTTACTCCTATTTATTAAATAGCAAAGAAAAAGTTCACCCTAACTTTTTCTTTGCTATTTTTTAATTTATTTTTTATTTATATTAATAATTATTAACTATTTGTCGTTTTTTGTTGAACAAAGTAAATATATATGTTAAATTATATATTGTCATTCTACGTATGTATACTATTACAATAAAATTTCACAAAGGAGAAATTATTAATGAATAACTTTAAATTATTACTAAAAAACTTTTAATTTTCTTTTTAGGACTTTTTACTATTCAAGCAGGAGTTGCCATTTTCTTGCAAGTAGCTATTGGTGCAGATCCTTTCACTATATTTACACAAGGAATTGCAAAAACTTTCAACATAAATGTTGGTAATGGTAACCTATTATTATCTATAATATTCACATTAATAGTAATATTTATTTTTAAAGGATTAAAACAAATAAATATAGGAACACTAATTGCATTAATTTTTGCTGGAGTATTTATAAATTTCATAAATACAATACTAGCTCCTTTGAATTTAAATAGCTGTCCTGTTATTGTAAAAATATTCCTTGCTGCATTTAGCTGTTTAATAATAGCAATAGGATTTTCTCTTGAAAAAGCAACAAACTTAGGTGTTGCACCTAATGATTTATTTATTTTACTATTTACTGAAAAAACAAATATTCAATATAAATGGATTAGAATAGGCATTGATTTAACATTTTTAATAGTAGGTTTCTTACTATGTGGTATAGATACCTTTGGTAGTACAGTTGGAATTGGTACTATAATTAATGCTCTTATTCAAGGACCTATGATACAATTTTTTATGCATAGAATAGACAATCTTGTAAAACCATTTATCTCATAAATAAAACAAAGGCTACTTTAAAGAAGAGTAGCCTTTATTTAGGAAAATTTTAAATGTAGAATATTTCAACACCTGAAAAACTAACTTCTCCAGTTATTGTTAATGTATTAATTATTACACTATTAATTACAAGCTTTATGTTATATTATTATTCCATTACAATGATCAATTTCATGTTGAATAATTTGAGCTGTAAAGCCTTTAAATGTATCCTTATGTTTAATAAAATTTTTATCTAAATACTCTACTTCAATTATTTCATACCTTGTTATTTTTCTAACACCAGTTAATGAAAGACAGCTCTCCTCTGTTTCATAAGGATTCTTTTTTGATATAATAACTGGGTTTACCATTGGAATAATAGTATATCCTGCAGAAAATACTATTACATTTTTTAAAACTCCTATCATGTTTGCTGCCATTCCCACACAACCATTAATATTTGCCCTTAAAGTATCAACTAAATCATTTATTACATTAATATCATTTTTTGTAGCATTTTCAGACTTTTGACCTAAAAATAATACATCTTTTACAATTGGTTTTATCATAATATTACAACCTCTCCATAATATTTATTTAAATATAATTTTTTATTCCATATTTGTTAATTTGCTTTTTTATATTATCATTAATGACATTGTTAAATATAATATCACAAGAAAAACATCCAACAATTTTATCAATATCATAGTTGCATTTCTTGATAATAATATATTGTTCCATACTTCTACATCCTTACTATTAATATTCTATATGCGTAATTGTATGTTAATATATTAGATTAATCATATTTATCTAATATATTCATAAGATGCCTCATCTACCTTTTTAATCGTAATTGTAATTATAATAATCTAATTATACACTAAGGAAATGTATTATAAATAATATTTTTTTTACAAATAAATAAAAAATATAAAAAAATGTGTTATAGTATTTATTGTAGAAAAAATCACAAAGGAGAATCTATTATAATGAAAAAATTAATCTTAGTTACATCACCACCTGCATGTGGAAAAACTTACATTTCTAAAGAATTATCTAAGAACTTGAAAAATATAGTATATTTAGATAAAGATACTCTTATATGCTTATCTAAACAAATATTCAAGGTAGCAAACGAAGAATACAATAGAAGTTCAGATTTCTTTGAAGAAAATATTAGAAATTATGAGTATGAAGCAATACTAAATTTAGCTATGGAAGCATTAGATTACAATGACAAAGTTCTTATTAATGCACCATTTACCAGAGAAATAAGAGATCCTTTTTTCATTGAAAAATTAAGAGATCAATTAAAAGAAAAAGATGCTAAATTAGTTGTTATATGGGTTGAAACTTCAAAAGAAGTTTGCAAACAAAGAATGATTGAAAGAGACTCCGATAGAGATACATGGAAACTTGAACATTGGGATGAATATATAGCAGGATGTAATTTTGAAGTTCCTACACTAATAGATGATCCAGCAAAAAAAGATGGATTGTTAATATTTAAAAATTCTTCTGATGAAGAATTCGAAAATTCTATGAAGGAAATAGTTGACATATTAGAGTCTTAAAATAAAAAAAATGAAGCTAAATTATTTTTTTATTATAGCTTCATTTTTTTATTTTTATTAGTAATACTTATCTTTCACTTCTCTTGTAAAACCATAATCAATAATTTGTAATCTTCCATTTATTATTCCCCAACTAGTAACTTTAACTAAATCGCTAACTAAGAGATTATATTTGTACTTTATATTACGTATTAAAGATAATTTAGAAAACTCATTTTTACTATAAACATTAAAATATCTCCATACATAATTAATAGACTTTATCTTTTCAGCTTTTTCCATAACAACATATTTATAATTTGACATAGCAAATATAATATCTGCAAATATATCAAAATCATCATTATTTGAAATCTTGAATTCAGTTTTGTTTTGCTCTATTCCAGCTTTGTTTTTTGCTACCTTTATTACATATCCATTACTTAAATCAAATACTTCTCTACTAGAACCGGAGCCAATATATTTGTATTTTCCTCTTTGTAAATCATATATGATTTTATCTTTTATATCTTTATCAATTAATAAAGGCATTTTATCCCAACCTTATAAATATAATATTAAAGTTTGCTACTTAACATAACTTTAATATATTTTATTATCTACAAACTTATAAGGTTACAAATTTTTTAATAAACAAAGAAATAAATTGCAAACCAATGAAGTATTGCTCCTAGCAAAACATAAAAATGCCACTTAAAATGATCATATTTTTTATCTCTTGCAAAAGGAATCATTCCCACTGTATATATAATTCCACCAACTAATATTAAAATAAGTAAATAAATATCATGCTTAAACCAACCAGGAAAAAACATAAGTCCACTCCATCCAATTACAAAGTATAATGTAAAATGTATAAAGCTAAATCTACCTGGTCCAAATATACATATTATAGTAATGCCAATTAGTATAAGAAACCATTGAACGCAAAAAAGTGTAATACCTAAAGTATTGCCCCAATAAACAAGATATAATGGAGCAAATGTACCTCCAATAAGCAAATATATAGAAGAATAATCAAATCTCCTCCATAATCTTTTTGCAGTAGATCCACTTTTAAAAGAATGATATAAGCAACTCATAAGCATTAAAAAAAATAAACTTATACCATAAAAGCATGATGCCATAACTTTAAGACCAGTGTCTGACTTAAGCAAAAGGAGTACCATTCCAGCAATGGCTAGCATTGCCCCTACGCCATGAGTTATTGCATTTCCTACTTCCTCTAAAATAGTTAATTTAGGTGGTTCATTTAATGCTCTAATTTCCTGTTTTCTCTTCTCTCTTTGAATTTCCTTTTCACTTTTATTACTACTCACATTATCTGCTACTTAAAATGTAATCAAATATAAACATTTTAAGAATTTTACTGTTTCAATGTATCTGCTTTTGTTATAAAAACTACTTGCATTTGATATGATACTCCACAG
>NZ_JBQHRN010000022.1:0-41743 GCF_052066735.1 Clostridium sp. HCP1S3_C6 | reverse complement strand
GACTGTGGAGTATCATATCAAATGCAAGTAGTTTTTATAACAAAAGCAGATACATTGAAACAGTAAAATTCTTAAAATGTTTATATTTGATTACGTTTTAAGTAGCAGGAACTATGAATATACAGGTTTTTGGTGCAAAAAAGTGCTTTGATACTAAAAAAGTTGAGAGATTCTTTAAGGAAAGAAGAATAAAGTATCAATTTATAGATATGAAAGAAAAAGGAATTAGCAAGGGAGAATTAACTTCTGTAAAGTCATCTGTTTCTATTAATGATTTGGTTAATGAAAAAGCTAAAAATTATAAAACATCAGGAATTGCAAATGTACGAAGTGCAGATGTAAAAATAGAAATATTATTTAAGGATCAAACACTTATAAAAACTCCTATAGTTAGAAATGGTAAAAAAGCAGTAGTAGGTTTTAAACCAGAAGTTTTTAATGAATGGATTAATAATGATTAAAAGGCAGCTTAGTTAATTAATTGTTTTTAAAAGAATAAAGACTAAATAATTTTACAAGGTGAAAGCTATTTTAAGAAAAATAAAATAGCTTTTATTTTTTTTGTTATAAGTATATAATTATAATGTTAATTTTATACATAAAAATGGAGGTATCATGGGTATACAAGAAAGATTATCAAAGGAACTTGGAATAAAATTAGGTGTGGTAGATAGTGTAATAGAAATGCTTGATGAAGGAAATACAGTTCCATTTATAGCACGTTATAGAAAAGAGAGAACAGAAGGACTTTCAGATGAAATTCTTAGGAAGTTTTCTGAAAGATTAACATATTTGAGAAATTTAGATGAAAGAAAGGCTGATGTTAAAAGGCTTATTGAAGAACAAGGTAAGCTTACAGAAGAAATAGTTAATGCACTCTCAAAAGCTGAAACATTAACTGAAGTTGAAGATATATATAGACCATATAAGGCAAAGAAAAGAACAAGGGCTACTATAGCAAAGGAAAAAGGTCTAGAACCATTAAAAGATATTATTATGAATGGTAAGTTTAGTGGTGATGTAAGAGAAGAGGCTTCTAAATATATAAATGAAGAGAAAAAAGTTGAAACAGTAGATGATGCTATAAATGGGGCACTTGATATTATAGCTGAAGCTGTATCTGAAGAAGCAAAGTTTAGAAAATATATAAGAGAACTTGTAATGAGAGAAGGAGTTATTGAATCTAAAGGTTCAAGTGATGAGACAACACCATATGAAATGTATTATGAATATAGTGAAGAGGTTAAAAAGATTCCATCTCATAGGATTCTTGCAATTAATAGAGGTGAAAAGGAAAAAATATTATCAGTAAAGATTAAAGCAAATGATGAAAAGATAATTAAATATTTAGAAAATCATGTTTTGAAAAATAATGAAAATACTGATGAATATATTAAAATAGCAATTAGAGATGCATACAAAAGACTTATTTATCCTTCAATAGAAAGAGAAATAAGAAGTGAACTTACAGACAGAGCAGAGGAAGGAGCAATAAATGTATTTAAGGAAAATTTAAAAGCGCTTTTAATGCAAGCTCCTATAAAAGGAAAAACAGTAATGGGGTATGATCCTGGTTTTAGAACAGGATGTAAAATAGCAATTCTTGATAGTAATGGTAAGTTCTTAGAAAATACAGCAGTGTACCCTACTGTACCTAAAAGAGATATAGAAGGCACTAAGAAAACATTAAAGGCGCTTATAAATAAATATGATGTTGATGTGATATCTCTTGGAAATGGTACAGCATCAAGAGAATCTGAAGAGGTTATAGCTGAAATGATTTCAGAAATAAAAAAAGAAACAGGAAAGGAAGTTTCTTATGTAATAGTATCTGAAGCAGGAGCTTCTGTATACTCAGCATCTAAGCTTGGAACAGAAGAATATCCAGATTTAGATGTTACGGTAAGAGGTGCCATTTCTATAGGAAGAAGACTTCAAGATCCTATGGCTGAACTTGTAAAAATAGATCCAAAAGCTATTGGAGTTGGACAATATCAACATGATGTTACTCAAAAGAGATTAGAGGAATCACTTCAAGGGGTAGTTGAAGATTCTGTAAATAAAGTTGGAGTAGATTTAAATACAGCAACACCTAGCCTTTTAACATATGTATCTGGAATAAATTCAGTTATTGCGAAAAATATAGTAGAATATAGAGATGAAAATAGTGGCTTTAAATCAAGAAAGGAACTATTAAAGGTAAAGAGGCTTGGGCAAAAAGCTTATGAACAATGTGCGGGATTTTTAAGAGTTTCTGAAAGTAATGAACCTTTAGATAATACTGCTGTTCATCCTGAATCATATGAAGAAGCCAAGAAACTCATTGAAATTTTAGGTTATTCAGAAGATGATTTGAAAAATAATAAATTATTTGATATAGAAGATAGAGTTAAGGAAAAAGGTATCAAAAACATAGAAAAGGAAATAGAAATTGGAGAATTAACATTAAAAGATATAATAAAGGAACTTCAAAAACCAGGAAGAGATCCAAGAGATGAGATGCCAAAGCCAATTTTAAAAACAGGTATAATTGATCTTAAAGATTTAACACCTGGAATGATTCTTATGGGAACCGTAAGAAATGTTTCTGATTTTGGTGCATTTGTCGATATTGGAGTTCACCAAGATGGGCTGGTTCATAAAAGCCAAATGGCAGACAGGTTTGTTAAGCATCCATTAGACATTGTAAAGGTTGGAGATGTAATAAAGGTAAAAATTCTTGAAGTAGATGAAAAAAGAAAGAGAATTGCATTAAGCATGAAGGATATAAAAGAATAAGAAAATATATTGCTTGTTACGAAATATAAATTAAATTTATAATTTGTAACAAGCTTTTTTGTCATTTTGCAATAACTATGTGCATAAATATAAAATGATTTTTGAAAACGAATATAAAAATTTGGTATTTATAAAAAAACGCAAATTTATTAATAAAATTATAAAAAATAGCTGCATAATTGAAAAAATGATTATAAAGTGCTAATATTATTAACATAATATTAATATACTTAAGAGTACTTAATTTAATAAATATGCAAATGTGTTTGTATATATATTAATAAAAGTAAGTTTGAGTATGTTAATGTAATAATTTAAATGGGGGCGTTTTTTATGAACGGTATAGTACTTATATTAATTGCAATTGTTGCCCTTGGATGTGGCTATTTACTTTATGGAAGGTGGTTAGCAAACAAATGGGGAATAGATCCAGAAGCTAAAACACCAGCTTATAGATTAGAAGATGATGAAGATTATATACCTACTTCTAAAGGTGTTGTATTTTCACATCAATTTTCATCAATAGCAGGTGCAGGCCCTGTAACAGGACCAATTATTGCAGCATGTTTTGGATGGTTACCAGTTTTATTATGGCTTTTAATAGGTGGTATATTCTTTGGAGCTGTACATGATTTTGGAGCTATGTATGCATCAGTTAAAAATGATGGAAAATCAATGGGATATTTAATTGAAAAATATATTGGCAAAACAGGTAAAAAGCTTTTCTCACTTTTTGCATGGATTTTTTCATTACTTGTTATTGCAGCCTTCGCAGATATAGTTGCAGGTACATTTAATGGTTTTGGTAAAGATGGTGCAAAAGTTACACCTAATGCTGCTGCTGCATCAATTTCAATGTTATTTATTTTTGTATCAATAGCATTTGGTATATATATAAAACATAGAAAGCCAAGTGGTAAAGAACAATTTATAATTGGTATTATATTACTAATTGCAATGCTTGCAATAGGAATGGCTTGTCCACTATATTTTAGTAAGAATGTATGGCTTGGTGTAATATTTGTTTATATTTTTGTTGCAGCAATAGCACCAATGTGGATAATGATGCAACCTAGAGATTATTTAAGTTCATTTATGTTAATTGGAATGATAATAGGTGCAATTCTTGGAATATTTGTAGCACATCCTCCAATGAATTTGCCAGCATTTACTGGATTTAATGTGGGAGGTAAAAACTTATTCCCAACATTATTTATAACAATAGCATGTGGTGCTGTTTCAGGATTCCATAGTTTAGTATCATCTGGAACATCATCAAAACAAGTAAAAAATGAAAAAGATATGCTTACAATAAGTTATGGTGCTATGAATGTAGAAACATTGCTTGGAGTTGTAGCTTTAGTAGTAGTAGGAGCAGCAGCAACAGGAGGTAAATTACCAGAGGGAACACCATTTTCAGTATTTGCAGGATCTGTTGCAGGATTCTTAGAAACAATAGGAATACCAAATTATGTTGCAACTTGCTTTATGACAATGTGTGTATCAGCTTTAGGTCTTACAACACTTGATTCAGTTGCACGTATAGGAAAAATGTTTTTCCAAGAATTATTTATAGATGGTAGTACTGATAAAGAAAATATGTCACCTGTAGTAGCTTTTTTAACTAACAAATATGTATCAACTTTTATTACACTAGCTTTAGGATTAGTTCTTTCTCTTGGTGGATATAATAGTGTATGGCCATTATTTGGTTCTGCTAATCAACTTTTATCAGCATTAGTATTAATTACACTTGCAGTATTTTTAAGAGTAACAGGCAGAAAGGGCTTTATGCTTTGGGCACCTATGGTAATTATGCTTGTAGTAACATTTACTTCATTAATTCAATCAACAATATCTTTAGTACAAAAGTTAATTGCTGGTAATAACTTTGCTTTCTTAACTGATGGATTACAGTTGATATTTGCAATACTTTTAATGGCTCTTGGAATAATGGTTGCTGTATCATGTTTTGGTAAGTTGTTTGGAGAAAAAGAAGAAAAAAAAGAAGTAGTTAATGATTAATATAATTATTGAAATTATACTTTTAATATTGTATAGTATAAAAAGAAAATATATGAAAATCTTCAGGGCGGAGTGTAATTCTCCACCGGCAGTATAGCCTGCGAGCTAAGTTTATTTAGCATGATTCGGTGCAATTCCGAAGCCGACAGTATAGTCTGGATGGAAGAAGAAATATAAATTTAATTATTAAATTGAATTTATTCAAGACCTGCAAGATTTTTGCAGGTCTTTTTTATATAAGGAGGATTAATTTTGAAAAACACTAATGAACATTTAGGAAAAATGATAAAAATTGCATTACTTGGAGCAATTGCTGCTGTACTTATGTGTCTTGAAATACCATTTCCAACTACTACATGGCTAAAGATTGATTTTGGAGAACTTCCAGCGTTAATAGGTGGACTTGCTTTTGGCCCATTAGCTGCAATAGTAATTCAAACACTAAAAATAGCATTAAAGTTATTAATAATGGGAACCCACACTGGATTTGTAGGCGAAATAGCAAATTACATTATAGGTTTATTCTTTGTTATTCCAGCTTCTTTAATATACAAATATAAAAGATTACCTATGGGTGCATTAATAGGAATGATTGTAGGAACAGTAGTTATGGAAGTTGGAGCAATAGCAACAAATTATTATTTCCTTCTTCCTGCATTTCATATGAATCTTTCAGGTAGTGAATTTATGGATTATGTTTTGGTAGGACTTTTGCCTGTTAATACAATAAAAGCTGTAATTGTATCTGCAGTTGCATATTTTGTATATAAAAAACTTGCAAATGTTATATTTAAGGTAGAAAAATAGAAAAAAAGTAGTATAGTATTAATGGTTTTACTCTAGACATTTTTAGTTAAAGATGTCTAGAATTTTTTTGTGATATAATTTCAAAAATATATCATATTTGTGAGTTTTATCTAAAAAAATGTACTATGTGTTAATAAAATACACTAAATGATAAAATTGAGTTAATGATTAATAAAAACAATGCATTACACATGAAAAAAAAGTATAATAAAGACAAACGAAGGCAAGGGTGATTTTTCATGAATAGAAAGAAAATAATGAAAATAGTAGTAGCATCTACATTAGTAGTTGGAGGTGTTACACTTAATGATAAAAGTGCATTAGCAGATGAAGTTTTTAAAGAATCAGCAGAAACAAAAACTGCAGATAGTGATAAACAAGATGAAGTTAGTAGTAAAAAGAATGATGATTCATTAAAAGTTACAGAAGATAAAACTGAAGTTGAAGAAGCAGCTGCTAAGTCAACTCAAAAAGGAAAAATAGTAAATGTAACTACAAATTTAAGAATAAGATCGCAAGCTAGTACAAGTTCTAGTATACTAGGATATCTTTTAAATAATACAGAAGTATCGGTTATTTCTCAAAGTGGCGATTTTTATAAAATAACTTATAGAAGCATAACAGGATATGTACATAAGGATTATGTTAAAATAATTTCACAAAATAACAGTTCTGCAGAAAATTTAACTAGTTCTTCAGGGGTGGTTGTAAATGTTTCAACTTCATTAAATGTAAGAAGTGGTCCTGGAACATCATATGGAATTATTGGTCACTTAAAAAATGGACAAGGTGTAACAATAACAGGAGAAAATGGAGCATTTTATGCTATTAGTTACAATGGTACAAAGGGATATGTAAGTAAAGATTATGTAAGTAAAGGTTCTACTTCTGGAAATCAATCCGGAAGCAATTCAAGTATATTAGGAACAGTTGTAAATGTTTCAACTAATTTACGTGTAAGATCAGCTGCAAGTACAAGTTCATCAGTTTTGGGATACTTATTAAATGGTCAAAAAGTAACAATAACAGGAGAAAATGGGAACTTTTATGCTATAAATTTTAACGGTCAGACTGCTTATGTATCAAAGGATTATATTTCAAAAGGATCTAGTTCGTCATCTTCTGGAAATAGTATAACTAATAAAACAGGTATTGTAACAGCTAGTGTATTAAATATAAGATCAGGAGCATCAACATCTAATTCTATAATTGGAACATTAAGCAGAGGTTCTTCTGTAACAATAACAGGAGAAAGCGGAGGCTTTTATAAAATAAATTATAATGGTCAAAATGCATATGTAAGTAAAGATTATATACAAATTGGTGGTGGAAGTTCATTATCACAATCTGATAAATATTCAGCAGTACTAAGTAATATGAAATCTCAACTTGGTGTACCATATTGCTGGGGCGGATATGGACAACTTCTTACAACAGCTTCTCTTAGGACTTTGAAGGCAACTTTCCCTACTCAAGCTGCTAATGGAGCGTATTCACGAGTAGAAAGTTATGTTAATAAAGGTTATAGAGCTTTTGATTGTTCAGGTCTTATGCAATGGGGATTTGGAAATGCAGGTATTTCTTTGGGCAGAACAACTTGGGATCAAATAAAAAATGGTTATGAAGTATCATTAAATAATTTAAAACCAGGAGACTTATTATTTTATTCAAACCTTCAACATGTTGGTATGTACATTGGAAATGGACAATGGATAGAAGCACCAAATAAAAATGCTAATATTAGAATTACAAATGTTCCTTGGAACTTAGTAGGAAGGGCAAGAAGAGTTTTATAAAAATTAGTATAAATTTAGCATATTAATCATATTATTTATTAGAAATAATATGAGGATGTTCTTAATGAAGAAATATCATTGCTATTCAGCAGAATTTGATTTTTATACTGAAAAATTGTTTGAGAAGGCAGAATTTCTTGGACAGGGAAATAACGGAATTGTGTATAAGCTTCCTGAAAATAAAGTTGTAAAAATATTTGTAGAGTCCAAAGTATGTAGAGATGAATCATATATTTTATCAAGAACAGGTAAATCTAAATCATTTCCTAAAATGTATAGGTGTGGTAAATTATATATAACTAGAGATATGGTAAACGGAATTAAGTTAGATAAATACATAAAAGAATATGGCTTAGATAATAAAATTTCTGAAAACATATTTTATGTATTGAAGGAATTTAAAAAATTAAAGTTTACGAAAATTGATTCACGTTGTAAAGATTTATATGTGTGTAAAAAAAAGAAGATTATGGTTATTGATCCTAAAAAATGTTTCAGTAAGAAAGTTTCATATCCAAGACATTTAATGAAAGGGTTGTTTAAACTTAATGTGCTTGATGAATTTTTAGATAATGTATCTAGACTAGATGAAAAAAAGGCAATTGAATGGCAGGAGAAATTTAATAAATATTGCATAGAAAAAATAAAAGAATACGATATTTCAATAAAATAAGCCAGGACTTTTGATATGTTTCCTTAAGTAGATAATGTAAATAATAAAAATCTGCTTAAGGATATATCATTTGTCTTGGCTTTAACTTTGGTTAATTATTAATTAAAAACAAGAATAAAAAACATTCAAAAGCTAATACTATCATAGATAATGTAGTTTAAGGAGGATTTTTATATGAAGAAGTATGTTGAAATAATAGATGTAGTAGGAAGGCAAATACTGGATTCTAGATGTTTTCCAACAGTTGAAGTTGAAGTTTATCTTGAAGATGGAACTGTAGGAAGAGCAGCTGTTCCATCAGGTGCTTCTACAGGAATGTATGAAGCTGTTGAACTTAGGGACAATGACAAGAATTTATATCAAGGTAAGAGTGTATTTAAAGCAGTAAAAAATATAAATGAATTAATAGCAGATGAATTAATAGGATGTAATGTATTTGATCAGACGTATATAGATAAATTATTAATTCAATTAGATGGAACACCTAATAAAGGAAAACTTGGAGCAAATGCTATTTTAGGAGTATCTCTTGCTGTAGCAAAGGCTGCAGCACAAAGTTTAGAAATTCCATTGTATCAATATATAGGAGGAGTTAATGCTAAAGTTTTACCTGTGCCTATGATGAATATAATAAATGGAGGTTCTCATGCAGATAATTCAGTAGATTTGCAGGAATTTATGATTATGCCTGTTGGTGCTGAAAGTTTTTGCTTAGCCATTGAAATGTGTTCTAATGTATATCATACATTAAAAAAGATATTGCTTTCAAAAGGATATTCAACAGCTATAGGTGATGAAGGTGGCTTTGCACCAAATTTAAAATCAAACGAAGAAGCTATTGAAGTAATAATAGAAGCAATAGAAAAGGCTGGATATAAACCAGGAGCAGATATGTTTATAGCTATTGATGCTGCATCATCTGAATATTATAAAGATGGTAAATATGTTTTAGAGCATGAATGTAAAACATTAAATGCTGAAGAAATGGTATCTTTCTTTGAAAAATGGGTTGAAAAATATCCTATAATATCTATTGAAGATGGAATGGCTGAGGAGGACTGGGAAGGTTGGAAACTTATGACTGAAAGATTGGGTAATAAAGTACAGCTTGTAGGTGATGATTTATTTGTAACAAACACTGAAAGATTAAGTAATGGAATAGAAAAGGGAGTTGCAAATTCCATACTTATTAAATTAAATCAAATTGGTACATTAACAGAAACATTAAATGCTATTGAAATGGCAAATAGAGCAGGGTATACTGCAGTAGTTTCTCATAGATCAGGTGAAACTGAAGATACTACTATTGCAGATTTAGTTGTTGCTGTAAATGCAGGGCAAATTAAAACTGGTGCTCCAGCAAGATCTGAAAGAGTAGCAAAATATAATCAATTGCTTAGAATAGAAGGGGAACTTGAAGGCGTTGCAGAATATAGAGGCAAAAAAGCATTTTTTAATATAAAGTAAATTAAATTAAAAGCAATATAAGATGATAGATGTTTTTATTTACATTTTGTATTGCTTTTTTAATAAAATTGTTGATAAAAAATATTAGGTAATAGTATAAATTTTATGTTAATATAAAATAAGATATTAAAAAAGAAAAGAGGATCATTGATGGACAAGAAGAAAAATATTTCTATGGCTGTTATTAAAAGATTGCCTAAGTATCATAGATATCTTGAAGAACTCATGAATAATGAAGTTGATAGAATTTCATCTAAAGAACTTGGGGAGAAGATAGGATTTACAGCATCTCAAATTAGGCAGGATTTAAATTGCTTTGGGGATTTTGGACAGCAAGGATATGGATATAATGTAAAAGAACTTTATAGTCAAATAAACACAATATTGGGACTAGACACTGTTCAAAATACTGTTATTGTAGGAGCCGGTAATATCGGACAAGCTATAGCTAATTATACTAGATTTGATAATATTGGATTCAATTTAACTGGGATATTTGATGCAAATCCAAAGCTTAATGGAAAAGAAATAAGAGGCGTAAAAATTCAACAAATGGATAAGTTAACTAGCCATATAAAAAATAACAATATTGATATTGGTATTATATGTGTACCAAGACTTAATGCTCAAAAGGTATGTGATATGCTAGTAAATGAAGGTGTTAAAGGTATATGGAATTTTGCACCTGTAGATTTAAATGTTCCAAGTGACGTAATTGTTGAAAATGTTCATTTAAGTGAAAGTTTAATGACACTTATATATTTGCTTCATACAAGAAATCAAAATAAATAATTGAAATTTTTGCACTTGTATAATCTTTAAATAATAAAGCATTTTTAGACTTTTATATGTTGCAAAAAAAGGAATAAACATATATAATCGTAATTGGAGTAGTTTTAATCTCTAAATATTTTTTTAATACACATTGTTATAATATTAACAAAATAAAAAAATGTGCAAAAAATAATTAATAATTTAGTAACAATATTTCTTTAAAAAGAAATTTTGTAAATAAAGCAAGTTCAAAAATTAAGGAGGATAAAAGGAATGGAATTAAAGAACGTAATTCTTGAAAAAGAAGAACATTTAGCTATTGTAACAATCAATAGACCAAAGGCATTAAACGCTCTAAATTCAGAAACTTTAAAGGACCTTGATACTGTAATTGCTGATTTAGAAAATGATTCTAATATTTATGCAGTTATATTAACAGGTGCTGGAGAAAAATCTTTTGTAGCTGGTGCTGATATTTCAGAAATGAAAGATTTAAATGAAAATGAAGGAAAAGAATTTGGTTCATTAGGTAACAAAGTATTTTTAAGACTTGAAAACTTAAACAAGCCTGTAATAGCTGCAATTCAAGGATTTGCGCTAGGTGGTGGTTGTGAAATATCAATGGCATGTGATATAAGAATTGCTTCTGATAAAGCTGTATTTGGTCAACCAGAAGTTGGTTTAGGTATTACTCCAGGATTTGGTGGCACTCAAAGATTAGCTAGAATAGTTGGTCTTGGTAAGGCTAAAGAAATGATATATACAGCAAGAAACATTAAAGCTGATGAAGCTTATAGAATTGGATTAGTTAATAAAGTTGTACCTTTAGAAAGTTTAATGGATGAAGCAAAGGCTATGGCATCAAAAATTATAGCTAATGCTCCTATAGCAGTTAGAATGAGTAAAGATGCTATAAATAGAGGTATGCAAGTATCAATAGATAAGGCAGTAGAAATTGAAGCTGAAAACTTTGGTAAGTGTTTCGCTAGCAGTGACCAAACTGAAGGAATGACAGCATTCTTAGAAAGAAGAAAAGAAAAGAACTTCCAAAACAAATAAAATTGTTTTTATAAGAATATTTAAGGAGGGTTAATTAAATGAATTTCGAATTAACTAAAGAACAACAACTTATGCAACAAATGGTTAGAGAATTCGCAGTAAATGAAGTTAAACCAATTGCTGCAGAAATCGACGAGACAGAACAATTCCCAATGGAAAATGTTAAAAAAATGGGTAAACTTGGAATGATGGGTATTCCATTTTCTAAAGAAGTAGGAGGAGCAGGTGGAGATGTATTATCATACATCATAGCTGTTGAAGAATTATCTAAAGTATGTGGTACTACAGGTGTTATTCTTTCTGCTCACACATCTTTATGTGCATCAGTAATTGATGAAAATGGTACTCCAGAACAAAAGGCTAAATATTTACCAGATTTATGTTCAGGTAAAAAAATTGGTGCTTTTGGTTTAACTGAACCTAATGCAGGAACAGATGCAGCTGGACAACAAACAACTGCAGTACTTGATGGTGATCATTATGTATTAAATGGTTCAAAAATATTCATAACAAATGGTGGAGTTGCTGAAACTTTCATAATATTTGCTATGACTGATAAGAGCCAAGGAACTAGAGGAATTTCTGCATTTATCGTAGAAAAAGACTTTCCAGGATTCTCAATAGGTAATGTTGAAAATAAGATGGGTATTAGAGCATCTTCAACAACAGAACTTATTATGGAAGATTGTATAGTTCCAAAGGAAAACTTAATCGGAAAAGAAGGAAAAGGATTCAAGATAGCAATGCACACTCTTGATGGTGGAAGAATTGGTATTGCTGCTCAAGCTTTAGGTATTGCAGAAGGAGCTTTCGAAGAAGCTGTTGCATATATGAAAGAAAGAAAACAATTTAAGAAACCACTTGCTGCATTCCAAGGATTACAATGGTATATTGCAGAAATGGATGTTAAGATAGAAGCTGCTAAGCATTTAGTATATAAAGCTGCTATGAATAAGCAAATGGGTAAACCTTATACAGTAGAAGCTGCTAGAGCAAAACTTTTTGCAGCAGAAGTTGCTATGGAAGTAACAACTAAGGCAGTTCAAATCTTTGGTGGATACGGATTTACTAAGGAATATCCAGTTGAAAGAATGATGAGAGATGCTAAGATAACAGAAATCTACGAAGGAACTTCAGAAGTTCAAAAGATGGTTATCTCAGGAAACATTTTAAGATAGGAGGCACTAAATAATGAATATAGTAGTTTGTTTAAAGCAAGTTCCAGATACTACAGCTGTTAAGATAGATCCTAAAACTGGAACATTAATTAGAGATGGAGTTCCAGCTATAATAAACCCAGAAGATAAGCATGCATTAGAAGGAGCTCTTCAATTAAAGGAACAAGTTGGAGGAAAGGTTACAGTTCTTAGCATGGGTATTCCTAATGCTAAAGCAGCACTTAGAGAAGCATTATGTATGGGTGCAGATGAAGCTGTACTTTTAACTGATAGAGTACTTGGAGGAGCTGATACTTTAGCAACTTCAAAAGCTTTAGCTGGTCTTATAAAGAAATTCGATTATGATTTAATATTTGCTGGAAGACAAGCAATTGATGGTGATACTGCACAAGTTGGACCAGAAATAGCTGAACATTTAGGAATTCCTCAAGTAACATATGTTCAAAATGTTGAAGTTAAAGGTGATACATTAGTAGTTAACAGAGCATTAGAAGATGGACATCAAATTGTTGAAGTTAAGACTCCTTGTCTATTAACTGCAATTGAAGAATTAAACGAAGCTAGATACATGAATGTTTCAAGAATCTTTGAAACATCTGATGATGAAATAAAAGTTATGACTGCAGCTGATATAGATGTAGATGCAAGCGAATTAGGATTAAAAGGTTCACCTACAAAAGTTAAGAAGTCAATGACTAAAGAAGTTAAGGGAGCTGGCGAATTAGTTAAAGAAGCACCTAAGGAAGCAGTAGCTTACGTTTTAGGAAAATTAAAAGAAAAACACTACATCTAATATATAGGAGGAAAGTTTATTATGAACATAGCAGATTATAAAGGCGTTTGGGTCTTCGCTGAACAAAGAGAAGGCGAATTACAAAAAGTATCTTTAGAACTACTTGGAGAAGGTAGAAGAGTTGCAGATAAATTAGGAGTTGAGCTTACAGCTGTACTTTTAGGTAACAATGTAAAAGCATTAGCAAATACATTAGCTGAACATGGTGCTGATAAAGTATTAGTTGCTGAAGATAAAAATTTAGAGCATTATACAACTGATGCTTACACAAAAGTAATTTGTGATTTAGCAAATGAAAGAAAACCAGGAATCTTATTTGTAGGAGCTACATTTATTGGAAGAGATTTAGGTCCAAGAATAGCTGCTAGATTATCTACAGGACTTACAGCTGACTGTACATCAATTGATGTTGAAGTTGAAAATGGTGGATTACTTGCTACAAGACCAGCATTTGGTGGTAACTTAATGGCAACAATAGCTTGCCCAGATCACAGACCTCAAATGGCTACAGTAAGACCAGGAGTATTCGAAAAAGTTACTACTGATCCAAGCAAGTGTCAAATAGAAGAAGTTAAAGTAGAATTAGCTGATAGCGATGTTAGAACAAAGGTTATAGAAACAGTTAAAACTGCAAAAGATATAATTGATATTTCAGAAGCAAAAGTAATAGTTTCTGGTGGTAGAGGAGTTGGATCTAAAGAAAACTTCCAATTACTTAAGGAACTTGCAGATGTTTTAGGTGGAGTTGTTGCTGGATCTAGAGCTGCTGTAGAAAAAGGATGGATAGAAAATGCATATCAAGTTGGTCAAACTGGTAAAACTGTTAAACCATCAATTTATATAGCTTGTGGTATTTCAGGAGCTATTCAACACGTTGCTGGTATGCAAGATTCTGATATGATTATTGCAATTAACAAAGATGAAAGTGCACCAATATTCCAAGTTGCTGACTATGGAATAGTTGGAGATGTTAAGAAAGTTTTACCTGAATTAATTGCACAAGCAAAGGCAATTAAAGAAGCTGAATAATATTATTTGGAGGGAACAATAATGAAAAAAGTATTTGTACTTGGTGCAGGAACTATGGGTTCTGGTATCGTTCAAGCTTTCGCTCAAAAAGGATGCGAAGTTATAGTTAGAGATATTAAAGAAGAATTCGTTCAAAGAGGAATAGCAGGAATCCAAAAAGGATTAGAAAAGAGAGTTGCTAAAGGAAAAATGAGCGAAGAAGATAAGGATGCTATACTTTCAAGAATATCAGGAACTACTGATATGAAACTTGCAGCTGATTGTGACTTAGTTGTTGAAGCAGCTGTTGAAAATATGAAAATAAAGCAATCAATATTTGCTGAACTTGATGAAATTTGTAAGCCAGAAACAATCTTAGCTTCAAATACATCTTCTCTTTCAATAACTGAAGTAGCTTCAGCTACAAAGAGACCAGATAAGGTTATAGGAATGCATTTCTTTAATCCAGCTCCAGTTATGAAGCTTGTTGAAGTTATAAGAGGTGCTGCTACATCTCAAGAAACTTTTGATGCAGTTAAAGCTGTTGCTGAAAAAATAGGAAAGACTCCAGTAGAAGTTAAGGAAGCTCCAGGATTTGTTGTAAATAGAATATTAATCCCAATGATTAATGAAGCTGCTTTCATTCTTCAAGAAGGCGTTGCTACTGCTGAAGATATTGATGCTGCTATGATGCTTGGTGCTAACCATCCAATGGGACCTTTAGCATTAGGTGATTTAGTTGGTCTTGATATAGTAGTTGCTATAATGGATGTATTATACAATGAAACTGGTGATAGTAAGTATAGATGTTGTACATTACTTAGAAAGTATGTTAGAGCTGGATGGCTTGGAAGAAAGTCAGGAAAGGGATTCTACGATTACAATAAGTAATTCTTTACTGCTATGTAAATGGCAAAGTGCTTAGAAAATATTTTTCTAAGCACTTTGTTTTTATGCCTTTTTTATAATTTTCTTTATATTTGTAATTAGAACTGTTACAACAGTACTCCCAGGGGTTATTGGTGATTTCTTAAGAGGCCTATCAAATATTGGGTAATAAATGTTTGTTTGGTATAATTACCACAATTAAAAAGTAAAATAATATGTTAATTTTTTTGATAATATTGTATAATTAATAAGTGTATATAAAAAAATGCTTTATAGCAGTAAGATGGGGGTTAGAAAACCATGTACAAAATAATGAAAAAAAGGCAACTTAACGAGAATATATACTTAATGGATGTATATGCACCTAGAGTTGCAAAATCAGCTGAACCAGGACAATTTGTTATTGTTAAAACAGATGAAAAAGGAGAAAGAATTCCTTTAACTGTCTGTGATTATGACAGAGAAGCTGGAATAGTTACAATAGTTTTCCAAACTATTGGAGCTTCAACTATTGAAATGGCAAAATACGAAGAAGGAGATTCTTTTAGAGATTTTGTTGGACCACTTGGACAACCTTCTGAATTAATTCATGAAGACATAGATGAATTAAAGAAAAAGAACATATTATTTATTGCAGGAGGAGTTGGTACTGCACCAGTTTATCCTCAAGTAAAATGGCTTGCTTCAAAAGGTGTTAAGGCAGATGTAATAGTTGGTGCTAGAAATACTAATATAGTAATTCTTGAAGATGAAATGAAAGAAGTAGCAGGTAACTATTATTTAGCAACTGATGATGGTTCATCAGGCTTTAAGGGAATGGTTACAGATAAATTAAAAGATTTAGTTCAAAATGAAGGCAAAAAGTATGATTTAGTAGTAGCAATAGGACCAATGATAATGATGAAATTTGTTTGCTTACTTACTAAAGAATTAAATATTAAAACTATTGTAAGTATGAATCCTATTATGGTTGATGGTACTGGAATGTGTGGTGCATGCAGAGTTACTGTTGGAGATGAAGTTAAATTCGCATGTGTTGATGGACCAGAATTTGATGGCCATTTAATTAATTTTGACCAAGCAATGAGAAGACAAGCTATGTATAAAACTGAAGAAGGAAGAGCTAAACTTAAAGAAGAAGAAGGAGATACGCATCACGGTGGATGTGGTCATTGTGGAGGTGACAAGTAATGGAAGTAGTAGATAGAATGAAAAAGATACCAGTTAGAGAACAAGATCCAAAAGTTAGAGCAACTAATTTTGAAGAAGTATGTTTAGGATATAATGAAGAAGAAGCAATGGCTGAAGCTTCAAGATGTTTAAATTGTAAAAATCCAAGATGTGTTGGAAAATGCCCAGTTAGTGTTCCAATTCCAAGATTTATAGAACAAGTTAAGCTTGGTAATTTTGCTGAAGCTGCTAAAATTATTGCTGAAGCTTCTGCACTTCCTGCTGTTTGTGGTAGAGTATGTCCACAAGAAAAGCAATGTGAAAGCCAATGTGTACTTGGAATTAAGGGTGAAGCTATATCAATAGGTAAACTTGAAAGATTTGTTGCTGATTGGGCAAGAGAACATAATGTAGATCTTTCACAAACTGCTCCTAAAAATGGTAAAAAAGTTGCAGTAATAGGATGTGGTCCTGCAGGTATAACTTGTGCTGGTGATTTAGCAAAGCTAGGCTATGATGTAACTATATTTGAAGCATTACATGAAGCAGGCGGAGTTTTAGTTTATGGTATACCAGAATTTAGATTACCTAAATCTACAGTTGTTAAGGGTGAAATAGAAAACCTTAAAAAACTTGGTGTAAAAATTGAAACAAATGTTATTATAGGTAAAACTGTTACAATTGATGAGTTATTTGACAAAGAAGGATTCCAAGCAGCATTTATAGGATCAGGTGCTGGTCTTCCAAGATTTATGGGAATTAAAGGTGAAGATGCTAATGGAGTATGTTCTGCTAATGAATTCTTAACAAGAAACAACTTAATGAAAGCATTTAAGGATGATTATGCTACTCCAATTAGAGCTGGTAAAAAGGTTGCCGTAGTTGGTGGAGGAAATGTTGCAATGGATGCAGCAAGAACAGCTTTAAGACTAGGAGCAGAGGTTCACATAGTATATAGAAGAGGTGAAGAAGAACTTCCAGCAAGAGCTGAAGAAGTACATCATGCTAAAGAAGAAGGAATAATATTTGATTTATTAACTAATCCAGTAGAAATTGTTGAAGACGAAAATGGATGGGTTAAATCTATAAAATGTATTAAAATGGAACTTGGAGAACCAGATGCATCTGGAAGAAGAAAACCAGTAGAAATTAAAGGTTCAGAATTTGAAATTGATGTAGATACAGTAATAATGTCACTTGGTACATCACCAAATCCATTAATTTCATCTACAACTAAGGGACTTGAAATTAATAATAGAAAGTGTATTGTTGCTTCAGAAGAAACTGGTGCTACTACTAGAGAAGGAGTATTTGCAGGTGGAGATGCAGTAACAGGTGCTGCTACAGTTATACTTGCTATGGGAGCTGGAAAGAAAGCTGCAAAGGGAATACACGAATATTTACAAAATAAATAATGTAATTTCATTAAAAAAACTAGTTTGGCTTTTAGCCAAGCTAGTTTTTTTTACCTTATTTCAATAAAAAAAATACATAATATGGTAATTTTTTTAGAACATAATACATAATATATAATATGGAAGTTAAATTATTTATATTTCAATTTGTTTTTTACAAAATCTATAAAAAGTGGGGGAGACTTTATGAAAAAGGTAAGGAAATTGGTAGCTTTATTAACATTAACAGCAACAGTTTTGTCAGTATTTAGTATTGAAGGATGTAATTCAAGTAGCAATAGCAAAAAGGTTAGCGTGGATATTTTTCAATACAAAGTAGAAGCAAAGGAGGCATTAGAGGATGCGGCAAAAGAATATGAAAAAGAAAATCCTAATGTAGAGATAAATGTTGAAACTGTTGGTGGCGGAAGTGATTATAATGCAGCACTTAAGACAAAATTTAGTTCTGGAGAAGAACCAGTTATATATAATATTGGAGGCACTCAAGATGCAAATGATTGGAAGGATAAATTGGAAGATCTAAGTGCTGAAAGTTGGGTTCAAAAAGCATATGATGGAACATTAGATGCAGTAACATTAAATGGCAAAGTTTATGGAATGCCATTAGCACAAGAAGGGTATGGCCTTGTATATAATAAGGAATTGTTAAGCAAGGCAGGAATTGATGCAGAGAAAATAGCTACTTTTGATGAGTTGCAAAAGGCATTTGAAACATTAGATTCTAAAAAGGCTGAACTTGGAATAGATAGTGTATTTGTACTTCCTGGAAACGAAAAGTGGGTACAGGGACTTCATTTAACTAATGTAGCTTTTTCTAATGAATTTAAAAGTTCTAAGGAAGCATATGAATCAAAAAGTATAGAATTTAAATATGCAGACCAATTAAAAAAATTAGTGGATTTAGAATTAAAATATGCATATAAACCAGATGGAAAAGATTCATCAGTTAATGGAGTTGACTATTCTACACAAGTTGAAAAGCAATTTGCACTAGGAAAAGCAGCAATTATTCAACAGGGAAATTGGATTTATGGGACATTAAAAGGAATTGATGAAAAAATAGCAGATAACGTAGGAATATTACCAATGCCTCTTGAAGGTGTTTCAGAAGGGAAAATTCCTGTGGGAGTTCCATATTATTGGGCTGTAAATTCTACTAAAACTGATGAGGAAAAGGAAGCAGCTAAAGACTTTTTAAATTGGCTTTATACTTCTGATGAAGGTAAAAAAAGAATTATAAATGATTTTAATTTTATTCCAGCAATTAAAGGTTATGATTCTGATGAATTGCAGCCTAAGGATCCTTTATCAAAATCTGTTATTAAATATTGTAATGAAGGAAAAACAATGCCTTGGGTATTTATGGGATATCCTACAGGATGGGGAGAAAACAATATAGGAGCTGACATGCAAAAATACTTTAGTGGTGACTATACATGGGAACAATTTGTAAAAACTCAAAAAGAAACTTGGAGCAATGCTAGAAATCAATAAACAAAGAAATAAACTTAAAGATGTAAAGGGGAGAGCTTTTGTGAAGAAGAAAATATCTTTTTGGCTGTTTTTAGCGCCTGTACTTGTGGCATTTATATTAGTTGTTTTGATTCCACTTATTATGGGGATATACTATTCATTTACAGATTGGAATGGCATAGGCTTAGGCACATTATTTTCCCACTTGTAAGACCTGCATTTACTGTAAGTGTATTTTTAACATTATCTAATTCATTTAAGCTTTATGATCAAAATCTTTCATTAACTTCTGGTGGTCCTGGAAATGCTACTCAAATGATGGCTATGAATATATATAATACTGCATTTCAAAAGAACTTAATGGGTCAAGCTCAAGCTAAAGCAGTCATTTTAAATGCCCATAGAGTGGGTATTTGACAATTACGTAGATGCCTTTGAAAAACTAGATTTTTTAAGAGCCTTTGGAATGTCTGTACTTGTTTCAGTAGTAAGTATTGCCATTATAGTAATATTTACCTCCATGGCAGCATGGAATTTACAAAGAACCAGAGGCAAAAAGAGTAATATAATTTTTATGATGTTTGTTGTATCAATGCTAGTACCATTTCAAGCTGTAATGCTTCCACTTGTAAATATTATGGGTAAACTTAATATGCTTAATGTGCCAGGTCTTATATTTATGTATTTTGGCTTTGGATCATCACTTTCAATATTTTTATATCATGGATTTGTAAAGAGCATTCCAAGAGATTTAGATGATTCTGCTATGATTGATGGATGTAGCAAATTTCAAACATTTTGGTATATAATTTTTCCACTTTTGAAACCTACAACTATTACTGTAGTTATTTTAAATCTTGTTTGGATATGGAATGACTATTTACTTCCATCACTTGTTATTAATAAAAGTGGTACTCAGACTATACCACTAAAAACATTTTATTTCTTTGGACAATTTACTAAGCAGTGGAATTTAGCATTGGCTGGGCTTGTTATAACAATTATTCCAGTTATTATATTCTATATGATAGCCCAAAAACAAATAATAAGATCTATTACAGAAGGCAGTGTAAAATAAAAAAACGTAACTAAGTATGTAATTATATACTTAGTTACGCTTTTTACTATTTGTTCCCTAATTTTTTCAATTCGTTAGATTCTTCATTTAGTAAATTTACAAGTGATTTTACAGCCTTTACTATTTCAACATTTTTGTTACTTATTTCAAAGGTATTTTCAGAATGAGCAGAAACCTCTTCTGTAATTGCACTTATAGTTTGTATATCGTCAGTTATTGAAATATTAGCAGCATCAAGTATATTTATATTGTTGTTTAGTTCGCTGCAAAGTATTTTTATGTTTGAAGAATTTTTTGAAATTTTATTAAAGTTTTCAGCAGTATTTATGGCGTAATTATTTTGTGTCTCATTATTTTCAATTAATGTATTAATTAATTCTACAACTATTGAAAGTTCTTTTGTAATATTTTCAATAAGTGATCCTATGTTTCCAGTTGCGCTTTGGGTTTGACTTGCTAGGTCTGAAATTTCACTAGCAACTACAGCAAAACCTTTACCAGCTTCACCAGCTCTTGCTGCTTCAATTGATGCATTTAATGATAAAAGGCTAGTTTCATCTGCAACATTGTCTATAACTTCAACAATGGAATTCATTTTAGATGTATATTCATTTAATTTTTCCAGTTCAACTTTTACTTTAGTGCTTGATTGGCTAGATATCTTTCCGTAATTAATTAAATTATCAATTGAATTTTGACCATCTCCAATTAAGTTTTGTGACTCCATTACATTTGAATCGATTGTTTCAGAAGCAGATTTTACAGTTTTTATGTGTTCTTGAATTTCATCTGTTTTTATTAATTGATTTTGCACTGCATCTGCAGTATTTGTAGAACCTGTTTTTACTTCTGCCATTGAATTTTTTGTATCTATTGATGAAGTTTCTAGTATGTTCATTTTTCCTTCTATTTCAGTAACTTTATCAGATATATTATGAGATTTTGTTGTTATTTTTTTTATCATATCAGTTAAAGTATTTTTTTGGTTATTTATGTTTTTTAGTTTTTCATTACTAATATGAAGATTTATAAATGAAACATACACACCACATATACATGTTAATGTAATAATTAACAATTGCAATAATATTTGTTCTAAATTAGATTGAGCATTAAGAGTTCCATTGTAATATAAAAAAGAAAAAATTATATTTTCAATTACAATACATATACATATTTCTGCAGAATATTTAATATCCCTATATACAGTAATAGCTATTACCATTGGTATAACATAAGTTACAGAAGAAGTATTATTTGAACCAATTAAAATAATTGTATAAAACAATGCAAAGCCATAAGAAACAAGGTGCTTGTTAAAATTATTATTAGGCTTTTTAATAAATTTTGTCCAACCTAGTATAATTGTGGCAAGAAACAGCAGTGTTAATGCAGAATCTAAAATTACATTAAAGGTTCCTTGTATTGCATTTATTAAATAAACAATTGTTAAAATAATTTCTTCAAATGTTAAAAAGCATAATACCGTACAATTGTATTTACCTAATTCATCAAGATTGTAAATCTTATTTATGAGTTTATTTTTAGTATTAATCATTTTTAATCATCTCCCTATTATATTTCATATCATAAATAATTTTCGTCATATAATTTTTAGAATTTATAATTTTCTTTGAAATTTTACAAATAGTACATAAAATAGGTTGCTTTATATTTGGAATTAATAGTACTTTTTTAGTGTATAATAAGAAATAATGAGGTGATAAAGTGGATTTTAAAAAGATAATTTGTAATGACAATAGTATAGTTTTAAAAAATGTAGAAAATTTCAACATAAAGCAAATTGCAGAATGTGGTCAATGTTTTAGGTGGAAAAAGATAAAGGAATTAGATTATGTAGGTGTTGCTTATGAAAGAGTTATTGAAGTTATTCAAAAAGATGATACTGTAACAATATTAAATTCAACAAAAGATGATTTTTATAATATATGGCTGGAATATTTTGATTTACATAGAGATTATACAAGTATAAAAAAGGAACTAAGTAAAGATCCTATATTAAAAGAGAGTGTAAAGTATGGATACGGTATTAGAATATTAAATCAAGAACCGTTTGAAATGCTTATTAGTTTTATTATTTCTGCAAGAAATAGTATTCCTGTTATTTCAAGGACAATTGAGAGAATCTCAAAAAAATATGGCAAAAAAATAACATATAATGGAGAAACATATTATGCATTTCCAACTATACAAGAGATTTCAGGTGCTACGGAGGATGAAATAAGAGAAACAGGAGCATCTTTTAGGAGTAAATATATAGTAGATACTATAAATAATCTATTAAATAATGAAGATGAATCATATAATCTTGATTACATTAAAGAATTAAATGATGATTTATGCCACACAGAACTTCAAAAATTTAAGGGAGTAGGTAGTAAAGTTGCTGATTGCATAATGCTTTTTTCTATGAAAAAAACATCTGCGTTTCCTGTTGATGTATGGGTAAAAAGAGCTATGATACATTTTTATGGTATAGAAGATGTATCCCTAAATAAAATAAGAATTTTTGCTAGAAATAAATTTAAAGAATTATCTGGATTTGCTCAGCAATACCTATTTTATAATGCAAGGGAAAATAGGATAAATATAGATTAACATTTTTATTTAAATATAATTATTAATTTATTAATAAAGTAAAGTATACAGTATAAAAAGTATATTGTTTGGAAGAAAAAGCTAAAAATAAATTAAAAACTCCATATATGCATTATTTTACTTTTAAAGTATGTTATAATATGTATAGATTGTTATTTTTATAACAATCTATATAATGTGTGGTGAAAAAATAATATGGAGGAAAATAATGTTTGAGTTTGAAAATCGTTTGAGTAAATTAAAACATGAAGTTTTGACAGAAGTTGCAAAATTAGCAATGAAGGATTTAGTTACAGAAGAAAATATAGAAAAGATTCCTTACGAAGTAATAAAAGGCGATGTAGCCCACTATAGATGTTGCGTATATAAGGAAAGAGCAATAGTTTTAGAAAGAGCAAAACTTGCAGCAGGATTTTTAGCAAATGGAGATAGTGAAAATAAGAATTTAATAGATATAAAAGAAAATGAACAGATAATGTATGTAATAGAATCAGCTTGTGATAAATGTCCAATAAATAAGTATTCTGTTACAGATTCTTGTAGAAATTGTGTGGCCCATAAATGTCAAGAAGCTTGTAACTTTGGTGCTATAAGCTATATTAATGGAAGAGCGTTTATAAATTATGAAATATGTAAAGAATGTGGTATGTGTAAAAAAGCTTGTCCATACAATGCTATAGCAGAAGTTATGAGACCATGTAAGGTTGTCTGTCCAACTGGAGCATTAGAAATAGATAAAGAAACTAGAAGATCTAAAATAGATGAAAGTAAATGTATTAATTGTGGTGCATGTATGGCTGCATGTCCATTCGGTGCTATTTCAGATAAGAGTTTAATTGTTCCTGTTGCAAAGGCATTATCAAATAAGGAAAAGATATATGCAACAGTTGCACCTGCAATAGCTGGTCAATTTGGAATGAAGGTAAAATATGGACAAATAAAAAATGCAATTAAAAAATTAGGCTTTGTAGATATGGTTGAAGCTGCATGTGGAGCAGATGCAGTAACTGTTCATGAAAGTAATGAATTTGTAGAAAGAATGGAAAGAGGAGATAAGTACATGACAAATTCATGTTGCCCTGGATTCCATTCATATATAGAAAAGGTATTCCCAGATCAGGTAGATAGAATATCAGGAACTGTATCACCTATGGTTGCAGCAGGAAGATATATAAAGATGAAAGACAAGGATGCTAAGGTTGTGTTTATAGGACCTTGTACAGCTAAAAAGAGTGAAGCTGCTAAGAAAAATTTAAAAGATTCAACTGATTATGTAATAACATTTGAAGAATTAGCTGCGTTATTTGAAGCTTTTGACATAAATCCGGCAGAATGTGAAGATGAAGTAGTAGATGAAGCATCAACATTTGGTAGAGGTTTTGGAGCCTTAGGTGGTCTTACTGCAGCTATACAAAACTATGTTAAGGATAAGAACATAGATATAGAATTTAAACCTGTTAAGGCATCTGGACCTGATGAAATTAAAAGAACAATGACTATGGCCAAAGTAGGAAAAATGCCAGGAAACTTTATTGAAGGTATGATGTGTGAAGGTGGTTGCATAAATGGTGCATCTAAAATAACACCTACAATGAAAGCAAAGGGAAAATTCATGAAAGAAAATATGCAGGCATCAAGAAAATCAGTTTTAGCTGATGAAAAAATTGAAGAATTTACTGGTATAAACTTAGAAAAGTAAACAAGCCTTATATATAAATTTTAGTGTTATCAATTATTTATGTAATTGGTAGCACTTTTTTTATAAAATTAATTCTTAAGATTAAGTGGGTTGGTATTTTGATTAAATATACTATTGAAGTAACAATTAATTATTTATAATAAAGAATTATTTAGAAAAAGTGAGTAATATTGCAATATTTTTAGGAAATAGCATATAATCGGCTAAATTGAGGGTATAATATATATTGTATTATTTGAATAAAATATCATGAAGATATATTATAATAATTGTATTAGCACTCTAATGGAGTGAGTGCTAACAAATGAAAAATAATAAATTAATAATATATATAAAATTTAAGGAGGGAATTTTAATGAATATTAAACCACTTGGAGAAAGAGTAGTAATTAAAAAGTTAGAGGCAGAGGAAAAAACTAAAAGCGGTATAGTTTTAACTGGAGCTGCAAAAGAAAGACCACAAGAAGCTGAAGTAGTTGCAGTAGGTCCTGGTGCAATAGTTGATGGTAAAAGAGTTGAAATGGAAGTTAAAGTTGGCGATAAAGTTTTATATTCTAAATATGCAGGAAATGAAGTTAAGGTAGCTGGAGAAGAATATACTATACTTAAACAAGAAGATATATTAGCAATAGTTGAATAATTAGGAGGTAATTATATTATGGCAAAAATGATTAAATTTAGTGAAGATGCAAGAAGAGCAATGCAAGTTGGTGTTGATAAATTAGCAGATACTGTAAAGGTAACTTTAGGTCCTAAAGGAAGAAACGTTGTTTTAGATAAGAAGTTTGGAGCTCCACTTATAACAAATGATGGTGTTTCTATAGCAAGAGAAATTGAACTTGAAGATCCATACGAAAACATGGGAGCACAACTTGTAAAAGAAGTTGCAACAAAGACAAATGATGTAGCAGGTGATGGTACTACTACAGCAACACTTTTAGCACAAGCAATTATAAGAGAAGGACTTAAAAATGTAACTGCAGGAGCTAATCCAATGCTTCTTAGAAATGGTATTAACATGGCTGTAGAAAAGGCAGTAGAAGAAATTAAAAAGATTTCTAAAAAAGTTGATGGAAAAGAAGATATAGCAAGAGTTGCATCAGTTTCAGCTGCAGATGAAAATATAGGTAAATTAATATCAGATGCTATGGAAAAAGTAGGTAACGAAGGTGTTATTACTATAGAAGAATCTAAATCAATGGGAACTGAACTTGATGTAGTTGAAGGTATGGAATTTGATAGAGGATATGTATCAGCTTACATGTCAACAGATCTTGAAAAGATGGAAGCAAATCTTGATAACCCATATATATTAATAGTTGACAAGAAGATTTCAAATATTCAAGAAATATTACCATTATTAGAACAAATAGTTCAAGGTGGCAAGAAGCTTCTAATAATAGCTGAAGATGTTGAAGGTGAAGCTCTTCAAACATTAGTAGTTAATAAATTAAGAGGAACATTTACATGTGTTGCTGTAAAAGCTCCAGGTTTTGGTGATAGAAGAAAAGAAATGCTTCAAGATATAGCTATTTTAACTGGTGGTGAAGTTATTTCAGAAGAACTTGGAAGAGAACTTAAAGATGTAACTTTAGATATGTTAGGACAGGCAGATAGTGTAAAAGTAACTAAAGAACATACTACTATAGTTAATGGTAAAGGAAACTCTGTAGAAATAAAAGAAAGAGTTAGCCAAATTAAGAATCAAATAGAAGAAACTACTTCAGAATTTGATAGAGAAAAATTACAAGAAAGACTTGCAAAACTTGCAGGTGGAGTTGCTGTTGTTAAAGTAGGAGCAGCTACAGAAACAGAACTTAAAGAAAGAAAATTAAGAATAGAAGATGCTTTAAATGCAACTAAAGCAGCAGTTGAAGAAGGTATAGTAGCAGGTGGTGGTACTGCATATGTTAATATAATAAATGAAGTAGCTAAATTAAAATCTGATGTACCTGATACTCAAGTTGGTATAAACATTATAGTAAGAGCATTAGAAGAACCAATGAGACAAATTGCATTTAATGCAGGTCTTGAAGGATCAGTAATAATAGATAAGATAAAGAATAGTGAAGCTGGAATGGGATATGATGCCCTTCACGATCAATATATAGATATGGTTAAGGGTGGAATTGTTGATCCAACTAAGGTTACAAGATCAGCACTTCAAAATGCAGCATCAGTTGCAGCTACATTCTTAACAACAGAAGCAGCAGTAGCAGAAATTCCATCAAAGGAACCTCAAATGCCAGCAGGTGCTCCAGGAATGGAAGGAATGTACTAAAATTAAATAAGAAAAATAATTATATAGGCTATGCATAAAAAGTGCATAGCCTTTTTGCTATAGCTTTTTATAAAAAAATTAGTGGACAATATTATAAAAATTGAATAAGTGGTAATAATTATAATATCCGTAAGGAAAATATAATTATTAAGGAGTAATTGATATGAAAAAAGAAATATTTCCACTAAATAATAATAAAGTCGTAAAAAGAGGATTTACATTAGTTGAACTTATAGCTGTAATGGCAATAGTAGCTATTTTATCTGCAGTATCTATTCCTAAGATAGCAGGTTATATTGAAGAGGCTAAAAAAACAAAAGCTTTAGTAGGGGCTAGGGAAGTTGTTATGGCTGCTCAAACATATAACTTCAATAAAGCAGAACAAATAAAAGAGGATGATACTTATAAGACATTTAAAAACAAAATTATTGATAGTAACTATTTAAAACTTGATAAGGATAATGATGATAATTATATTGATAATGTAGATGATACATTAACATATGGAGAACTTCAAAAAATTGTAGAAGGTAAACAAGATTTTAAAGTTGAAAATGATAAAGTTTGCATGCCATAAAAAATAATGATAAATTACAATGTTTTTCTGATATTTATTGTTTTTTAATTGATTTTTATATGTCAAAATTCAATTTTACATTTGTATTCTATTGACTTTGACAAATTGATACATTATAATAAATTTAATTTGAAAACTCAAAATACAGATAATCTGTATTTTGATTTAGCATGCTAAAATTTTATTTTTTTATTAATTAATCAATGGCATACTATACATTAATCGACTATGTCGTTTTTTTTATATGCAAAAATAGGATTTTTTTGGTATGCTTTATTAAAAAAGTAAACAAAAAATAAATAAGTTTCAAAAGGGAGGATATTTTTTATGGCAACAATTTTAAAACAAGGTTATACTTTCGATGATGTTTTGTTAATGCCTAACAAATCAGAAATACTACCAAGAGAGGTTTCCTTAAAAACTAATCTTACAAAGACAATTGCTTTAAACATACCAATGATAAGTGCAGGAATGGATACAGTTACTGAATCTAAGATGGCAATTGCAATGGCTAGAGAAGGTGGCATAGGCGTTATACATAAAAATATGACAATAGAAGAGCAGGCAAAAGAAGTTGATAAGGTAAAAAGACAAGAAAATGGAGTAATTACAGATCCTATATTCTTAACACCAGAACAAACACTTCAAGATGCTGAAGATTTAATGGCTCAATATAGAATATCAGGAGTTCCTATAACAGTTAACGGAAAACTAGTTGGAATTCTTACAAACAGAGATACGACTTTTGAAACAGATTTTTCTAAAAAAATTGGAGATGTTATGACTAAAGAAAATTTAGTTACTGCTCCAGAAAATACTACAATTGAAGAAGCAAAAGAAATTTTAAAGAAACATAAGATTGAAAAGTTACCTTTAGTAGATAATGAAGGAAATCTTAAAGGATTAATTACTATTAAAGATATCGAAAAGACTAAAGCATATCCAAATGCTGCAAAGGATTCTAAAGGAAGATTACTTTGTGGTGCAGCTGTTGGAGTAACAAAAGATATGATGATGAGAGTAGAAGCTTTAGTTAAAGCTAAAGTTGATGTAATTGTTCTTGATACTGCTCATGGTCATTCAAAGGGCGTTTTAGATGCTGTAACTCAAGTTAAAAAAGCTTATCCTGATCTTCAAGTTATAGCTGGTAATGTTGCCACAGCTGAAGCTACAGAAGATTTAATTAAGGCTGGTGCTGATTGTGTTAAGGTTGGTATAGGACCTGGTTCAATTTGTACAACAAGAGTTGTTGCTGGTGTAGGAGTACCTCAATTAACAGCTGTTATGGATTGTGTTGAAGCTGCTAGAAAATATGGGATACCAGTAATTGCTGATGGTGGTATTAAATATTCTGGGGATATGGTTAAAGCATTAGCTGCAGGAGCTAAAGTATGTATGATGGGATCACTTCTTGCAGGTTGTGATGAAGCACCAGGAGAAAGAGAAATATATCAAGGTAGAAGCTATAAAGTATACAGAGGCATGGGATCACTTGCAGCAATGGCATGTGGATCTAAGGATAGATATTTCCAAGAAGGAAATAAAAAGCTTGTTCCAGAAGGTGTTGAAGGAAGAATTGCTTATAAAGGATTTGTTTCTGATACTATATTCCAATTAGTTGGTGGTATTAGATCTGGTATGGGATATTTAGGCTCTAAGGATTTAGAAACTTTATATAATACAGCTAGATTTGTAGTTCAAACATCTGCTGGACTTAGAGAAAGTCATCCACATGATATTAATATTACAAAAGAAGCACCAAACTATAGTGTAAACCAATAGTAGATATTTAATTTTATAAGCTTTGCTACAATTTTAAAATGCTAATAAAAAATATGTAGCAAAGCTATAATTTTTATAAATAAGTTATTATGCATTTTTAAAAATATTATTTTAATTATTGGAGGAAAGAATGAATAAGGAACTAATTCTAGTTGTTGACTTTGGAGGACAATACAATCAATTAATAGCAAGAAGAGTTAGAGAATGTGGTGTTTATTGTGAAATAGTACCATATACTTATAGTTTAGAAAAAATTAAAGAAAGAAATCCAAAGGGGTTAATATTCACTGGTGGTCCAAATAGTGTTTATGCAGCTGATTCACCACTTTGTGACAAGGAAATATTTGATTTAGGTATTCCTGTACTTGGAATATGTTATGGTTCACAACTTATGGCACATTTACTTGGAGGAAAAGTTAATACAGCTCCTGTAAGTGAATATGGAAAAACAGAAGTTAATGTAGATACTAATACAAAATTATTTAAGGGTGTAAAGAAATCTACAATTTGTTGGATGAGTCATACTGATTACATAGAAAAAGCTCCAGAAGGATTTAAGGTGACAGCTCATACACCAGTTTGCCCTGTTGCTGCTATGGAAAATGAATCTAGAAACTTATATGCAGTTCAATTCCATCCAGAAGTTATGCATACAGAACAAGGTAAAGAAATGTTATCAAACTTTGTTTATAATGTATGTAATTGTGCTGGAGATTGGAAAATGGATTCATTTGTAGAAAGCACAATTAAGCAAATACGTGAAAAAGTAGGAAATGGTAAAGTATTATGTGCATTATCAGGTGGTGTTGATTCATCAGTTGCAGCAGTACTTTTATCAAAAGCAGTAGGTGAACAACTTACTTGTGTATTTGTAGATCATGGTTTGCTTCGTAAAAATGAAGGTGATGAAGTAGAAGCTGTATTTGGCCCAAAGGGACCATATAAATTAAACTTCATAAGAGTAAATGCTCAAGAAAGATTCTATGAAAAGCTTAAAGGTGTAGAAGAACCTGAAAGAAAGAGAAAAATAATTGGTGAAGAATTCATAAGAGTATTTGAAGAAGAAGCTAAGAAAATAGGTGCTGTAGATTTCCTAGTACAAGGAACTATATATCCAGATGTTATAGAAAGTGGTCTTGGAAAATCAGCAGTTATTAAATCACACCACAATGTAGGTGGTCTTCCTGATTGTGTTGATTTTAAAGAAATAATAGAACCACTTAGACTTTTATTTAAAGATGAAGTTAGAAAAGCAGGTCTTGAACTTGGAATACCTGAATATTTAGTATACAGACAGCCATTCCCAGGACCAGGACTTGGAATTAGAATAATAGGTGAAGTAACAGCTGAGAAAGTAAGAATAGTTCAAGATGCAGACGCAATTTATAGAGAAGAAATTGCAAAGGCAGGAGTAGATAAAAACTTAGGTCAATACTTTGCAGCTCTTACAAATATGAGGTCAGTTGGAGTTATGGGAGATGAAAGAACTTATGATTATGCAATAGCTCTTCGTGCAGTAACAACAAGCGATTTCATGACAGCAGAATCTGCTGAACTTCCATGGGAAGTACTTGGAAAAGTAACAACAAGAATAGTAAATGAAGTAAATGGAGTTAACCGTGTAATGTATGATTGCACAGGAAAACCACCAGCTACTATAGAGTTTGAGTAATGTACAAAACCCCACAAATGGCGTAAATACGCTGTTTGTGGGGCTTTTCTTTTCTCTGTGATACCTTTTTGATACCTATATGGAGGTATTCACTGAGTAATTAAGTTCTAAACATGTATTTTCTATTATTTCATGATTCCGTTTCGGAGTCATTTTTTTTCCATTTATATTTGGGTTCACATGGTTTGCAGGAGGTACCCTGTTCGGTACAGGTGTCTGGCCAGTTCAGTTTCCATTCCAGGTATTCGTCCTGAGTGATCTGTTAGTGGTAAAATAAAATTACCCACTTAAGGGAAGAAAAATTCCCCACTTATTATATGTTCCTTTTATAATGTTATTAATAAACATTATAGGAGGGGAAAGGATGATAAGTGAAGAGATGAAAACAACAATTAGAACACTTTACGAAAAGGGATATAATAAGTCACAAATTTCAAGAATGCTCCAAATTGACAGAAAGACCGTTAGAGCAAAGCTCAAAGAATCGGATGAAGGACTACCTAAAAAGAAAATAAGACCTACTATACTTGATCCGTATAAAGAATATATAAAAATAGAAGCTAATAAAGGAATTCAAGCCAAAAGAATATATCATGATCTTATAAGAGATTATGACTACAAAGGTAGTTACGATACTGTAAAGAAATATATTCATAGTATAAAAGAAAATAATTCTAAAGTTTATATGGTTCTTAATACTCAACCTGGCGAAGAAGCTCAAGTTGATTTTGGTTATATTGGATTTCTAAATATAAATGGTAAAAGAAAAAAGGCTTGGATATTTGTAATGACACTAAGTTATTCGAGATATATGTATGTACAAATTGTTTTCGATCAAAAAGTACAAACATTTATTAACTGTCATAAAAATGCCTTCAAATATTTCTGTGGAGTCCCTGAAACAGTTAAAATTGATAATCTTAAAGCTGCTATATTAGAAGCAGATTTCTATGAGCCAACAATTCAAAAAGACTATGCAGCCTTTGCCGCCTACTATGGATTCTTAGCACAGCCGTGCAGAGTATATACTCCAACTGACAAAGGTAAAGTCGAATCAAATGTAAAATATGTCAAAAATAGCTGTTTTAAAGGAAGAAATTTTAAAGATGTTGAAGAAGCAAAACACTTTCTAATAGTCTGGTTAAAAGATGTAGCTAATAAAAGAGTTCATGGAACTACAAAAGAGGTACCATTTAAAGTGTTTACCGAAATAGAGCAAGCTTGCTTAACCGCTTTGCCGAAGGAAGATTATATATTATCAAGTAGTCAAATTTGCCACGTTTCTACTAACTGCCATATTTGCTATAAAGCTAATTACTATTCAGTTCCGTATGGATATGTTGGTAAAGATGTAAGAGCAATTGAAATGAATGGTTTACTTAGGATTTATTCTGATGATAAAGAAATAGCCCTTCATAGCGTAGCAAATTGTGAAAAGGGCAAATTCTTAACGGATATTAATCACTATCCTCATAGCAAGAATATAACAATATCTGAGATATTGTCAAGGCAAAGAGATAAAATGAAAGAAATAGGTCCAGATGCATTAAGATTTTTTGAATTGTACATAAATGCAGATGTTTCTAATCGAAAATATGACTATAGAGCTATTTCAGGTTTATTGTCATTACAAAAAAAGTATTCAGATGAGTTAATAAATGCTGCTTGTTCAAGGGCTATTCTATTTAATTCAATAACTTATAAGACTGTAAAGAATATATTACAAAAAAATATTGATACTTCAATAATTCCTTCTTCTAGCTATGTTAGTAATGAAGAAAACTCTTTTAAGCGGGATTTAAGTAAATATAATAAATTTTTAGAAGGAGGAAATAAAACTAATGAATGATTTAATTGCTACAAAATTAAAAGCACTAAAATTATCTGGAATTTCTAAAACATTTGATATTAGAAATGATGAGGCAATCAAAGAAAATTTAAGTTACGTAGAATTCTTTGAGTTATTACTCAATGATGAAACAAGTAACCGCATAGCGAATGCTAGAGCTAAAAAGATGCATAATGCTAAATTTCCTAATCATAAAACAATTGAGGAATATAATTTTAATTATCAACCTAATTTAAATAAAAAAGAAATTTATAATTTAGCTACATGTGAATTTATTAGAAACAAAGAAAATATTGCTTTTATCGGACCTTCGGGTACCGGTAAAACTCATTTATCAATAGCCATTGGTATTAATGCAATTTCACAAGGATATAGTGTATTATTTACCACTGTAAATCAAATGTTAGAAGAATTATATATGTCTAGAGCAGACAATTCATACATGAAGAAAATCAACAAATATGTTAATCCGGATTTACTAATTTTAGATGAACTAGGATTAAAAAAACTTTCACAAAATAATATTGATGATTTTTATGAAATTATATCAAAAAGATACGAAAATGGTTCAATTATTGTAACTTCAAATAAGAAATTTGATGAATGGGGAAAAATATTTTTTGATCCCGTTTTAGCGACAGCAATACTTGATAGATTTATTCATCACTGCAATTTTGTCGTGATTGATGGTGAAAGTTATAGAATGAAACAAAGACAAGAAAAATTAAATGGATTAAAAAATAATCCTATTTAAATTATACCTAAAGGTGGGGAATTTTCTTTCCCTTTTTTGGGGAATTTATATTGACACCAACAGCGGTGCTGCACCTGGATGAGGAAACGCCGCATCTGCATATTGATTTTGTGCCGTTTTCCACAGGAAATAAAAGGGGACTGGAAACAAAGGTATCCCTAAAAGGAGCATTGAAAGCACAGGGATTTGTGGGAACCGGCAGACATGATACAGAGTGGAAACGGTGGGTGGAAAGCGAGAAACAGTGTCTGGCAGAGATCATGAAGAAGCGTGATATGGGATGGAAACAGAAAGGAACCCATGAAAAACACCTGTCCGTTTATGATTTTGAAAAGAAGATGCGGAAAGCGGAAGTGGAAGAACTGGAACAACAGATTTCACAACAGGGGGACAGAATAGCCGGTCAGCAGACGGAAATGAAGGTAAATGAGCAAACCCTGGCATTCCAGCGGAAAAATATCCGGGAAGGGAGAGAGAAGAAGGCGGAAACAGAGGAACTGCAACGGAAAGCAGAACAGGCACTGGAAATGGCAAAGAGAAAGCTGGAACTTGTAGAAGCCAAACTGGATCGGGCTACAACGGAACTTCATGAGTTGCAGAAAGAAATGGAGAGTCTTGTGGAGTATGCAAGGCAATCCTATGACAGATACAGCAGGGTGGCAGTTTCGGACAGACAGTATGAACTGTTCGAGGATGTAGTGCAGCTGAAACAGGAAAATGAACAGTTAAAGGCAGAGAACCAGACACTTCGGGAGAAACTGCAGAAAGCGTATGATTTTATGAAACAGTTTACCATAAGTGGGATCAATCTGCTGGAGCGGTTTCTGGAGTCTGTGGGCGAGAGGGCGCAGAATTTTTCGGAACATTTGAGAAGATAGAGAGTGGACGGATAAGAGAGAAAATAAATTCTTTTTTTCTTTTATCCGTATTCAGAAATTGGAGGTAGGTTATGAGTGAAGGAGTAGAGAATGTGATGGAAGAAAAGGGGATTGATATAATATATGAAAGTAGATGTAAATCTTTTAAAATACAAGACAATATGGTAAACAATGGTTCTGCAATTTGTAAGTTTTGACGAAAATAGAAAAAACTATATATAGCCGATTGAAAAAAATAAACAAATACGATATAATAGTAATATATATTTTAGGGGTAAAATTGTTAAAGGGGCTTGATGTGTATGATGTTGAGTAATATAATTCTACAGAACAGAACAGAACAGAACAGAACAGAACAGAACAGAAGTATGCCTTTTTTAAGTGAATATGGTTTTAGTAGTTGTATTAAGGTTGCCTTTTAATGCATAGTTTTTTCTATGTATTGAAAGGTATTTTTTGTGTATAAGTGAGGTTCACGCAAAAGATAAGAAGAATATTTACAAATGGTAAAAATTTGTATCTGTTCAGAAATATGAACGGCTACGAAATAAATACAATAATAAAGTTTAAGGGGGCAAAAGGCTATGGAAAAGAAAAAAACTGCGGTTGAGGTGTATTTATCTAATGTATTTAAATGGGGACTTATTATTTTGGTGAGTGCATGTATGTGTGCCACAGCTACTTTCAATACAGAAAAGTTATTAGGATTTTATCCCAATGTTCCATGGGTTGCTACAATTTTATTTGCAACTATGGATATTCTATTTTTTATTTCTGCAATGTTTATTGTGAAAACATCGTTCGATAAAGATGGATATATAAAAGAAGGAAGATTGAAAATTGGAAAAATATTTTCAGCCTGTGTGCTTGTTATACAATGGAATTACATATTGTATATGATTCCGTCAAGAACTTTTTGGGGATTTTTGTTCTTCTTTTTAATTCTTATGGCATTTTATTTGGATATTAAGTTATTGCTAATTAGTGGATTGGCTTGTATGGGTTCACTATTTGTTGCTTGGGGAGTGAGAGGAACTGCTCTTTTACCGGTAAAAGATGAGCTGTTTATCACAGATGTTCTTATGTGTTTGATCGGACTTGTCTTATCATTGGCAGGGTTAAGCATTTTTGTTTACTTTGTAGCACATTTCCTCGTTAATGCCAAAAAGGACGAATTGGAAAAGAATAATGAACATGTGATGAGTGTTCTGAATTCTGTACAGCAATTATCCCAGCAGTTACAGGAAGCAGGAAGTTCTCTCTCAAAGATTTCTGAAAACGAAAGTGCGTCAGCCGAAGAACTTGCCGCAACCAGTGAGCAATTGACAGAAAGCAGCAATATACTTAGTACAAGAACTGACGAGAGTATGGATAATCTTAGCGAATTGAGTGAATGGGAAGGTGTGGTTGCCAATAATGTAGAAAAAGTAGAAACCACATCAAAAGAGTTACTTCAAAAATCTGTGGAAAATGAAAAATTGCTCAACAATTTGCATACCATCAACGGACAAGTATCCCAATCTATGACAGCAACAACAGATATGGCTAAGAAATTGTCCGAAGCAGTACTGGAAATTGGTGCTACCTTAAATCTGGTCAGTGAGATTTCTACCTCCACCAATCTGCTGGCTTTGAATGCTTCTATCGAGGCTGCAAGAGCAGGGGAAGCAGGAAAAGGCTTTGCAGTGGTTGCGACAGAGGTTGGTAATCTTGCCAATAATACACAGGACACTTTGCAGGAAGTAGAAACGGTTATTGAACGGGTACAAAGTAATGTGAGGGAAATCACAAAACAAATAGAAGAAAATTCGTCGAAACTGGATACGCAGAATGAGTATTTTGAAAATGTATTCCAGAGTATGCAGGGAATGACAGAATTGCTTCATGTTTCTGTTGATGCAATCAATACAATGGGAGAGGCTCATAACAAGCAGTCAGAGGTTATTAAAAAGACCGTATCCATTAATCAGGAAATTGCACAAAGTATTCGAAATGAAAATGCACAGTTTGCTTCTATCAATTCTATGGCAGAAAGTAACACAAATGATACAACCCAGGTGGCTACTCAGGCCAGTGTGATTAATGATATGGTTGAAGAGATGAGCAAATTGTTAAAACGTGAATGATAAAAGTATAGGAAATATCCGTTATATCAAAATGGTATAGCGGATTTTCTGCTTTATAGTTGATTTTATGATAAGAAAATGAAATTGGTAAAATATTGTATTACAACTTTTACAAAACTACTTGTAATGTAACGACATAAGCGTTACAATATAACTAACAGGAGGTGTTGTATTATGGAAAAGACAGCGACATTAAATTTAAGAGTAAATCCGGCTGTGAAAGAACGAGCAGAGGAAGTTTTATCAAGACTTGGTATTCCTATGTCTACAGCAATAGATATGTATTTGAATCAGATTTCTCTTACAGGTGGAATTCCTTTTGCGGTGACTTTGCCAAAAGCACCGAATACAATCAACGCAGATTTCATGACAGCAGAAGAACTTCATGAAAAATTACAAAGAGGTTATGATGATATAGAAGCAGGAAACGTTCAGGATGCAGCAACTGCATTTGCAAAGTTCAGGGAGAGTCATTAATATGAGGCAATATAACGTTCAGATTACAGATGAGGCACTGTCAGACATGGAACAACTTTACAATTATATTGCTTATGTATTACTTTCACCAGAAAATGCAATGGGACAGTATAATCGGATTGCGGATGCGATATTAATGCTTGATACATTTCCAGATCGTTTTCGCATTATGGATTCGGAACCAGAACATTCAAAAGAAATTAGGCGAATGTTGGTTGATAATTATTCGGTGTTTTTTGTCATACAAGACGACAAGGTTGTTGTAACAGATGTGCTGTATAGTGCTTCGGATATAGAGAGACGGCTAAAAGGCTAATTTCCAAAACAAGAAGGACACTTATGGATGCTGGAAAATAAATGATACCACGTGATACCTGTATGATACCTGTTTGGTCTGAAACACAAAATATTATAAAGAATATGCAAAAGAAATGGTATAAAATAGTAGAAAATACGTCTAGAACATTAACAAAAAAGTTAATGGTTAGGGAGTTTGAATAAATAATAAAATCTCGTAAAGCTTGATTTATCAAGACTTTACGAGATTTTTTTGCACTTGTGGCATTAATTTGGCATTAATATAAAAAAGTTATAAATTATGAGATTGTATTAGTATAATATTAAGTTTATAATTATAATAAGTAAATTTTGGAGGTAAGAAATTATGGGTGAAAAAAGCAATGATTTATATGATATGTTTAAACAATATTCTTACAGTCAATTAAAGGATTTATTTAGAAATGCTAAAACAAAAGATGAACAAGATTTTTATATGACACTTTCTAATTTTCTATTACAAGAAAAACAAGCAAAGGTTATAGGTGAGTAATATGCCAACATATACTATTTTTGCTGGCGTTAATGGAGCAGGCAAAACATCAATATATAAGTCTATTTATTATGATGAGAACAAAGATGAAAAAAGAATTAATACTGATGAAATGGTAGCACGTATAGGATCTTGGCGTGACAGTAATCTTCAAATGAAATGTGCAAGAGAGGCTGTTAAGTTAATTAGACAATACATTAATAACAATATATCATTTAACCAAGAAACTACTTTAAGTGGTAATAGTATAGTTAAAAATATAAATAATGCAAAGAAAAAAGGCTTTTATGTTGTAATGAACTATATAGGAGTAGAAAGTCCTGAAATTGCTAAAGAAAGAATTAAAATAAGAGTAAGCAAGGGTGGTCATGGAATACCTGATGCTGATGTAGAAAGAAGATATTATAAATCTCTTAAAAATTTACAAAGAGTAATTGTATAATGAAATTGAATTAATAAAAAATTTATAGTGGATTATCTTTGTTATTGCAATTTATAGAAAAATTAGCTATCAGAAATAAAGATATCAATTGGAAGATCTAAAATATCTATTCTAGTTAGTGAAGCTGCTCTTATTAATTTGTTTAAAAATTTAAAAAAGAAACTAAAATCTAAAATAAAAATTTTAGTTTCTTTTTTAAATTTTATTTATATTTATTAATTATTAGAGAAATAAAGTGAAAATTAAAAATAATATTTAAGTTTTTTTGAGTTTTTTGAATAAAATTTGAGATTATTGCATAGAATCTAAAATGATGTTAAAATAAAATACAGAAATGGAGGGATTCATATGACAGTAGAAGAACTCATTGAAAAATTAGAATGGATTCAAAAAGTAAAATCAGAATCAAATACACTTGAAATAAAAAGTGCAAGGAATGGGTGTCCTCAAAGATTATATGATTCTTTATCTAGTTTTTCTAATCAAGATGAAGGTGGAATCATTATCTTTGGAATAGATGAAAAACAAGATTATAGAGAGGATGGAGTATATGATCCTCAAGATTTACAAAAAAAAGTGAATGAACAATGTTTACAGATGGAACCTATAGTTAGACCTTTATTAACTGTAGCTGAGAAGGATGGAAAGTATTTTGTTGCTGCAGAAATTCCTGGAGCTGATTTAGTTGACAGACCAGTATTTTATAAAGGAAGAGGAAGGCTTAAAGGTTCATATATAAGAGTTGGTGATAGTGATGAACCTATGACTGAATATGAAATATATAGTTATGAGGCATATAGAAGAAAATATCAAGATGATATTCGTGAGGTGCCAAGAGCAACATTATCAGCATTAAATCAGGAAAATCTTAATGAATATGTTAAATTATTAAAAAATGGCAAGCCTAATTTAGCTAATATGAATGATAATAGTATTTATGAATTAATGAGTATTACTAGAAATTCAGAAATAACTTTAAGTACTGCCATGGTTTTTTGCCCATATCCACAAGCATATTTTCCACAGTTATGCATTATTGCAATTTCAGTACCTGGTACTGAAATTGGAGAATTAGGTGAAGCAGGAGAACGATTTTTGGATAACCAGCGTATTGAAGGAAATATTCCAGAAATGTTGGAACAAGCAATTCAGTTTGTAAAAAAGAATATGAAGACGATGACGATAGTAAATCCATACGATGGCAGAAGAGAGGATAAAACAGAATATCCTATTACTGCAGTTAGAGAAGCTATAATAAATGCTTTAGTTCATAGAGATTATAGTGTTCATACTGAGGGGATGCCTATACAGATAATTATGTATGAAGATCGAATGGAAATAAAAAATCCAGGTGGTATTTATGGTAGAATTAGAGTGGATCAGTTAGGAAAAATGCAGCCGGATACTAGAAATCCAGTGTTGGCATTAGAATTAGAATTACTAAAGGTTACTGAAAATAGATATTCAGGAATTCCAACAATTCGTAGGGAAATGGCAAAGTATAATCTTATAGAACCTGAATTTTTGGATGAAAGAGGGAGTTTTACAGTGATTTTTTATAAAAGTAATAAAGAAGTAAAAGATCAAAGTTCAATTAAGGATGATGAAAAAAATCTATTAATATTTTGTAAAACACCAAGAACAAGAAAAGAAATATGTGAATATTTAGAGTTATCTTCTACAACCTATGCAATACAGAAATATATAATGCCTTTAGTTGAGAGTGGAAAAATTAAGATGAGTAATCCGGAAAAACCTAAAAGTTCAAAACAATTGTATTATAGTGAATAATTATAATTAGGGAGTAATAGAACATATAAAATAAAAAATAGATGTTGGGTGCATAATGGTTGCAAAAAAGTTTAAAAAGAAAAATAATATGAAGAATAGTTAGAAAAACTACACTATATATAGAAAAATAGAAGGATAAAAGATACAAGATACAGATGTGATTGTAGAGTTTGAATAAATAATAAAATCTCGTAAAGCTTGATTTATCAAGACTTTACGAGATTTTTTTTGTCTATAAAACCACTAAGCTCTGCTAGTGGAGAATATGGCTTTAGCTCTGCCCAGGAAATAGAAAGACTATAAAGAAAAAACCTCCTATGCTAAAATGTTAGCGACTGACAATCGCAAATAATAACATAGGAGGTGTCGTTGTAGTGAACGATATAGATAACTTAACACATACTAAATGGAGATGTCAATATCATATTGTATTTGCTCCAAAGTATAGAAGACAAATAATATATGGAAAATATAAAGTTGAAATTGGTAAGATATTAAGGGTAATTTGTGAAAGAAGTGGAGTTGAAATAATAGAAGCAAATGCATGTCCAGATCATATACATATGCTAGCAGTGCAGATAAGTATGAAAGAATATATAGACCCGTTTACGGGTGAGCCAGTAAAAGGAAGCAAATAAAAAAACCACCAGGGGTGGCGTTAGGAAAGGTATGCACAATTGGCAGTCTAATTCAGAGCGCGAGTGGCGCCGCCAGCACCATGCCATTCTAGGGCTTAATCAAGCCTCCGGCTTAGCCGGTGGTACATGACTTACTCTGATACTAATAGCAACTACTTTTTTTCTATAGTTTTCGTGTGATTGTCATTAACTTTAATAGCGAGAAATCCTGATGACTGCTGGATTTCTTTTATATGATCTTTCTTTGTGACACATGGATGATTTTTCCTGGTGCAGTATTTTGTGGTACTAACGAAGGACCGAAATGAGTTAGTGCTGTTACATCTTAAACATGGTTCTGTGTGGCTTCACAGGTGATACCAGCTGATTCAAGCAGAGGGTTATCAGATGGTGGTTCAGGTGTTGGCAAATATCTATTGCCTGCAATGATTCCAGACTATGCACAAGTTCCTGCTGTTTATGTGGAAACAGATGGGAGTATGTGTTAAGTGTTGTGGATACTTTTTCGTGTCCAAGTCTGTCTGCTAACATCAAGGCATCGCAGGCATACTGTCGTATGCAAAAGAGGGCGTCAGGCTCTGTATTTCAGGAGGAAACGTCCTGGGTACCGTCAACTCTGCCTTAAGCTAGTCGTTTAAATAGATAAAAGAATATGTCTCTCAAAATCCGGTTCCGGCGGGGCTTATTAAAGTGCCTCTATTTACAGAACTTCCATTCTCAGTTCTTCAAAAAAACGGAAGATTGGTACTTTGTACAGACATACTTGTTTTTTGACTGCAATTTACGAAAACTCAAGTGTCAGAACTGAAAGGTAAAAAAATTCTCATTAAATTGTGTAGAAATCTACGCATTTCCCGTGTGATGAAGTAAAATAAAAGAAAAACTTTGTCTCACAGGAGGGCTTATGGGAAGGAAAGAACAAAGAATTAAAAATAAGTTAGAAAAAA